>DASUYB010000109.1 GCA_036377595.1 Longimicrobium sp.
GCGTGAGTGCGAACGAACGGATCTTCATCTTCAGTTCCTCTCGTACCGGGTGGAATCGCAACCCACATCTGGTTGCACTGCTTGTAGTTACACTCGGCCTCGGAGGAGCGTTGGTTAGCGGGGGATTAAGCGAACCAACAAAGAACAGGGCTCTAACAGAGGACACAGAGGTCACGGAGGAACTCATCACGACCGTCTCTTTCCTCTGTGTACTCCGTGTCCTCTGTTAGAGGCTATTTTCTTTTCAGAGCTCCCAAACGCGAAAGAGGCGGCCTTCGCTGGGAGGCCGCCTCGTCGCGCGTGGATCGCGATCGGGTGGGGTCAGCGGCGGCACTCGCCGGAGGCCAGCGACTTCCATCCCTCCTGCTGGCGGAGGGGGCCCACGTAGCGCGCGTTGTACGAGTAGCGCGCCTGCACGGCGCTCACCTGGCTGCGCGTGGACATGATCGAGCTCACGCGGTAGGCGCGCGCCTGCGTCACCGAGCACGATTCGCTCGGCCGGAACCCCGCGAACGCGAACCCGTTCGCGCAGGCGGAGGTGGCCAGCATCACCGCTCCGACCGCCAGGAATCCGCCGATCCTCCGCATCCGGCCCTCCTCGGTTCTGGTGTCCGCATCGCCGCGCTCGCCGCGCGTGTCACGAAGAACGCGCGGCCTGCGTCGCATCTTACATCTCCCGTGAGGTCCGCGCGAGCCGTAGAGTGATCGCGCGACAACAATCTCCCACCCCCGGATCACCGCCATGCCGGCGACCACGAAGGTATCGAGGATCATCCGCGCGCCGCGTGCCGCCGTCTACCGGGCGTGCATCGACCCCGACGCGCTGGCGGCGTGGCGCGCGCCGGAGAACATGACGGCGCGCGTGCACGAGTTCGACGCGCGCGAGGGCGGGCGGTACCGGATGTCGCTCACCTACCGCGACCCGGCGCAGGGCCCCGGCGGCAAGTCGTCGGACGACACGGACACCTTCGGGGGGCGATTCGAAGCGCTGGTGCCGGGCGAACGGATCGTGGAGATCGTGGAGTTCGAGTCGCCCGACCCGCGGTTCGCGGGGGAGATGAGGATGACGACGAGCTTCGCGGACGCCGGCGGCGGCACGGAGGTGACGCTGCTGTGCGAGAACATCCCGCCCGGCATCCGGCCCGAGGACAACGAGGAGGGCTGCCGCCAGTCGCTCCAGAACCTCGCGCGGCTGGTCGAAGAAACGAATCAGCTCACGCAGAGTCAGCAGGGTTAGCAGAGAAACAGCTTCAGTTCTCTGCTAACCCTGCTGACTCTGCGTGAGAAAAAAAGATCGCCGGGGCCCAACGATACTCAGGATTCTCCGGGGAGGTGGAGGGTGAACGCGGCGCCGCCCTCCTCGCGGTTCGTGGCCGTCAGGTCGCCGCCCATGGCGCGGGCCAGGCGCCGGGCGATGGCGAGGCCCAGGCCGCTCCCCGGCTCGCGCTTGGCCTTGGTGCCGCTGGCGATCTGCAGGAACTCCTCGAACACCGTCTCTTCGGCTCCCTCCGGCAGCCCCGGGCCGGTGTCGGAGACGCGGATCCAGCTGCGCCCCGTCTCCACCGCCGCCTCCAGCGTCACCGCGCCCGTCTCGGTGAACTTCACCGCGTTGGAGAGGAGGTTCACCAGGATCTGCCGCACGCGCCCGGCGTCGACGTCGAGCACCGCGTTGCCGTGGCCGTCGATCTCCAGCCTGATCTCCAGCCCCTTGCTGCGCGCCTGCGGCTCCACCGCCACCGTGGCCTCGTCCACCAGCTCGCCCAGGGTCACCGGCTCGCGGTGGAACTCCATCCGCCCCGCGTCGAGCTTGGCGATGTCGAGCACGTCGTTCACCAGCTGCGCCAGGTGGCCGCTGACCTGGCAGATGCGCTCCACCATCTCCTGCTGGTGGGGATCGAGGTCGCCCATGATCCCGTCCTGCAACAGCTCGCTGTAGCCCATGATGGCGGTGATGGGGGTGCGCAGGTCGTGGCTCATGGCGCTGAAGAAGCGCTCTCGGCGCACGGCCGCCAGCCGCAGCGCCTCGTAGCGCGCCGCGTTGCGGAACGCGGCCGCCGCCTGCGCCGCCACCGTCTCCACCAGCCGCACCGTCCGCTCGTCCAGCGCCCGCTCGCCGTGCCAGCCCACGAGCAGCGCGCCGCCGCCGGGCCCCTCGCCCCGCAGCGGCACCGCCACCGCCGTGGCCGCGCCGAAGGGCGGGGCGACGAGCTTCACCTCCGCCAGCCCCGCGTCCCCCCGCGCGGCGGCGATGGTGGCGTCCGCGCCGCGCGCCTCGTCGAGCAGCTGGAGGAGACGATCCACGGCCTCGCGCGGGGGCTCGAGGTCGGCGCACCACTCGCGCGGCGCGTCGAACAGCGGGAGCATGGCCAGCGCGAAATCGGCCCCCAGCAGATCGGGGAGCGCGCGGCAGACGAGGTCGAAGATCTCCGCCGGGTCGACCGTGTCGGCCGCGGCCACGGCCACGCCGCGCAGGATCTTCAGCTCGCGAACGCGCGGGTCGGGGTCCTCGCCGTCGGAGTCGGGCGAAGGGGCGGCGGGGACATCGGGGACGGCAACGGTCTCCTGCGCCATATGGATGAGCCGGAGGGATGAAAGGGAGCGGCGGTGGCGCGGCGGCATCCCGGTTGTATCTTCTCCGCCCCGCGCCGGCAACACCGCCGGACGCGGACGGACCAGGGGAGCCGCCGGATGAGCCTTCCGCCGCTACGTCTGAGGAAGAACGAAGACCGCAGGCTGCGTGCCGGTCACCTGTGGGTGTTCAGCAACGAGGTCGACGTGGAGCGGACGCCGCTCACCGCCTTCGCGCCCGGCGACGCGGTGGAGGTGCAGGACGCCCGCGGCGCGCCGCTGGGGATGGGCTACGTCAATCCCCGCTCGCTGATCGCCGTGCGCCTGGTGAGCCGCGACCGCGACGCCCGGCTGGACCGCGCGCTGCTCAAGCGCCGCCTGGCGCGTGCTCTCTCCCTGCGCGAGCTCCTCTTCGACCGCCCCTACTACCGTCTGGCCTACGGCGAGAGCGACGGCCTCCCCGGCCTCGTCGCCGACCGCTTCGGCGACCACGTCGTCGTGCAGCTGACCACGGCGGGGATGGAGCGGGTGAAGGACGACGTCGTCCAGGCGCTGCGCGATACGATCTCGCCGGCGGGGATCCTGTTCCGCAACGATGCGTCCGGCCGCGCGCTGGAGGGGCTGGACGCGTACGTGGAGGCGGCGTTCGGCGCGGTGCCGGAGGTGGTGCCGCTGGAGGAGAACGGCGTGCGCTTCGAGGCGCCGATGGCGGGGCAGAAGACGGGGTGGTTCTACGACCACCGGATGAACCGCGCGCGGCTGATGGCGTACGCCCGCGGCCGGCGCGTGCTGGACGTGTTCAGCTACGTGGGGGGATGGGGCGTGCAGGCGGCGGCCGCGGGCGCGGAGCACGTGGTCTGCGTCGACGCGTCGGCCGAGGCGCTGGAGCACGCCGCCCGCAACGCCGCGCTGAACGACGCCGCCGACCGCGTCTCCACCCGCCGCGGCGACGCGTTCGACGTGCTGCGGATGATGGCGGCGGAGGGGGAGAAGTTCGACGTGGTGGTGCTGGACCCGCCGGCGTTCATCAAGCGCAGGAAGGACCAGAAGGCGGGCGAGGAGGCGTATCGCCGGGTAAACCAGCTGGCGATGGAGGTGCTGCGGCAGGACGGCATCCTGGTCTCCGCCAGCTGCTCGTACCATCTCCCGCGCGAGGCGCTGCAGGACGCCATGCTGCGCGCCGCGCGCCACCGCGGCCGCTCGCTGCAGATCGTGGAGCAGGGGCACCAGGGCCCCGACCACCCCATCCACCCCGCCATCCCCGAGACCGCCTACCTCAAGGCCTTCTTCGGGCGCGTGGGATAGAACGGACAACTTCAATCTCACGCAGAGGGCGCAGAGGACGCAGAGGAACAGCGAGTTATTCTCTGCGTCCTCTGCGCCCTCTGCGTGAACCATCAGGTCAGCCGGACCTTCACCACGATCTTGCGGACCGCGTCCCTGCCACCGGCCATGCAGCCGGGCTTGTGGCCGTCGGGCGGGAAGAAGAAGGCCACGTCACCGGCGCGCAGGAGGAGCGAGCTGGACACTTTCGGCTCGGCGTAGAAGACGATGTCGTTCGAGGCGTCGTACGGCGTCTCCACCGCGAGCGACGGGGTGGGCGCGTGCAGGATGCGCTCGGCGCCCGAGGCCACGTACTGGATGTCGAGGTACGCGCGGTGCGACTCGAAGCGCTTCTCGGTGGCCGGGCCGGTGTCGTAGCTCGACACCAGCGCGAACACGTCGGCGCCGTGGATGGCGTGGCGCCCGTCGGCGAGGGAGGGGTCGAATGCACGAAGCCACGCCAGGCCGGCATCGATGCCCGGCGCCAGCGTGGCGTATTCTTCGGCGGTGGCCAGGGTGGTCAGGATCATCATCCGCCGCCCGTCTCCACGTGGTCGATCCCCTGCGCGGTGATGCGAACCGTCAAACCGTGGCTTCCCGACTTGCGCACGAAGCCCAGGTCCTCGTGGTAGCGCACCACCCGCTCGGCGTCCTGCCGGGTCATCCCCAGCTCCGCCGCCAGCTCGTATCCGTCCTGGTACTCGCTCTCTCCCTGCTCGCTCTGCTCGTACAGCCGTTCCAGGAACCGGCGCCGCAGCTCGCGGCGGCGGCGCACCTCGTCGCTCATCGCGGCGGCGTGTAGAACACCTGCGTCCAGCGGTACTCGCGGAAGCCCACGCCGGCGCGGGTGTAGCGGCAGTTCTCGATGTTGGCGCGGTGCCCGGGGCTGTTCAGCCAGCCGCGCACCACCTCGGCGGCGGTGCGCTGCCCCATGGCGATGTTCTCGCCCAGCGAGCGGTAGTCGGCGCCCTGCGCGCGCATCCGGTCCACCACGGTGCGTCCGTCGGGCGAGGTGTGCGAGAAGTAGTTGCGGCGCGCCATGTCGTCGCTGTGCGCCTGCGCGGCGCTGGCGGCGGCGCCGTCCCACTGCAGCGCCGGGCATCCCACGCGCGCCCGGTCGGCGTTGATCAGCCGCTCCACCTCGGCCACCATGGAGCCCGCCGCGGGGCCGGCCTCGTAGCGCACCGCGCTTCCGCCGCCGCCCGGCGACGGGCCGTCGCCCGCCATGGCGGCGGGAAGCGCCGGCACGCACGCCGCCGGCGCCAGCGCCAGTGCGAAGAGAACCGGCAGCCTGGTCAGGCTCCTTTCCACGATTGCAGCTCCTTCAGCAGTGCAGCCATCCGCAGATCGTACGGATCCGCGGACGCATCCTCCTCCGCCACGTCGTAGTTCTGCTGTGGCGTTTCAAGGATCAGGGGGATGCCTTGGCTGCGACTGTCATGCAGGAGCCATGCGAACGGATCTCGCCCGATCTGGCCCTCTCCCAGGAGCACGTGCCGGTCGCGATTGCTGCCCAGCGCGCCCTCGCTGTCGTTCAGGTGGAAGAAGCCCGGACGCTCGCCCGCGGCCTGTTCGAATTCGTCGAGGATTTCCGAAAACGCTTGTAGTGACTGGGAGATGTCGTAGCCAGAAGCGTACAGGTGGCAGGTGTCCAGACCGTAGCCGGTGCGCTCGCGCAGCTCGTCGGGGACGTGCCGGAGGATGTCGGCCACCTCGGCGGCGGTGCGCCCCAAAGTTTTTCCGGCTCCGGCAGTGTTTTCCACCAGCAGCCGCGTTTTGCCGGGTGCATTGCGGAGTGCGGCAGTGATCGCCCTGGCCACTCTTTCGGCCGCGGCGGCGGTGTCGCCGTCGCTGGCCGAGCCGGGGTGGAAGCAGACCGCACCGACCCCGAGCGCGTTCGAGCGCTCCATCTCCTTCGCCAGCCCGGCGGCCGCGCGCTCCCACTTCGCCGGGTCCGCCGTGGCCACGCTCAGGACGTAGGCGCCGTGGACGACGACGTGCTCGGGCCTGATCCCCGTCTCCTCGAGCGCGGCGTGGAAGCGCTCCACGCGCTTGGGGTTGATCCCCGACCTGTCGCCGTAGAAGGTGGGCTTGGCGGTGAAGATCTGCACCGCCTGCAGCCCCGCGGCGGCGGCGCGGCGCGCGGCCATGTCGATCCCGCCGTTGTCCACCGCGTGCGTGCCGAAGATGTGGGTCATCTCGACCGAGATTTCGTGGTTGATGGATGGTCCCCGTGCTCGCCCGGCGCGGAGGCCCTCTCCCCCCCGACCCCCCACCCCCAAAACAGCCTGGGGGAGGGGGGAGATCGGGATCTGTCATTCGTCTGCTTCGGACGGATCTGCGGCTTCGGTGCGGGAACCCAGCGCTTCCGTGATCCGGCCGACTACGGATGCGAGGTCGGTCAGCACCTCTTCGTTGGTGAAACGGATCACCTTGAAGCCCGACTGCTCCAGCGCGCGGGTGCGGTACTCGTCGCGGAGGCGCTGTTCCTCCTCGTCGTGGTACTTCCCGTCGACCTCCACCACCAGCTTCCGCTCGGCGCAGTACAGATCGAGGACGAAGCGTCCGACCGCGTGCTGCCGGCGGAAGCGGTAGCCGTCCAGCGCGCCGCGCCGGAGCCGCTGCCAGAGCACGTCCTCCGCCGGCGTCGACTTCTTCCGCATCTCCCGTGCGGCCTCGTCGAGCTCCTGCGTCGTCCCCCTGATTCGACGGTTCCGGAATCGCATCAGAAAGCCGCGTTCGGGGTTCAGGTCTCCCCCTCCCCCAGGCTGTTTTGGGGGAGGGGGGCGGGGGGAGAGGGCTTCCGCGCCGCGGCCGCACCGGGGCTCTTCTATCAAACGAGGTCTGTCACCCCTTCAGCTGGCCGTGGAAGATCTCGCGCAGGCGGGTTTCGTTCCCCTCCAGCTCGGTCACCAGGCGGCGGACCTCGGCGGTGGAGGCGGCGTTGGGGAGGTCGGTCTTCACCTCCTGCCCGCCCGTCGCCCGGGGTAGGAACACCACCGTCACCTTCCACCCCTCCACGCCCGTGGCCTTCCGCGCCACCAGGTCCACGCTGTACTCGGCGCCGTCCACCTCCAGACGGTTGGCCAGCCGGTGCTCCTTCCACGAGGAGCTCCGCGAAAGAGCCATGTCTTCGATCTCCCAGATTCGCTCGTTCCCCCGCCCTGGATGGTCGCGTGGCGGGGCGGTTGTCGCGGGGCGGCGAAGGGTGCATCTTTTCTTCGTCCGCCCGCGCGGGGCGCCGCTTTCCGGGGCGCCGCAGCAACATAACCGGCGGCCGGAGAGCCCGGCAAACGCCGCCCGCATCAACCCTGGGACCCTGCCCATGCCCTCGCCCGTGTCGCTCTGGTTCGAGCGCCTTCCCGAAGACACCGAGAACAAGCTGGAGCGCGCCGAGGCGCTGGCCCGCGAGGACCTGGTGGAGGTGCACGCGCGGCTGGCCACCGACCTCATCGGCATCCTGGCCCCGCGCATGCCCTTCGACGAAGCCATCGACCGCTACCTGGAGAGCATGGGGCTGGAGGGCGAAGATGCCGAGGCCGTGGGCACCCGCTCCGTGGCGCTGATGGACGAGGGCGACGTGGCCGAGGACCTG
This sequence comes from Longimicrobium sp., assembly GCA_036377595.1. Taxonomy (NCBI): domain Bacteria; kingdom Pseudomonadati; phylum Gemmatimonadota; class Longimicrobiia; order Longimicrobiales; family Longimicrobiaceae; genus Longimicrobium; species Longimicrobium sp. The sequence continues at coordinate 7,487 of DASUYB010000109.1, forward strand.
GCGCGCGAGGGCACGCGCGGCTGGGGGTTCGACTGGCGCTACGCCACGCCGCTGGGCGCGCTGCGCTTCATCCAGCGGCAGAAGAAGCGCAGCGACGAGGAGCGGCTGTGGCTGGAGCTGGCCGCCGCCCGCGCCGAGGAGAAGCTGGCCGACGCGCACGCCCGCCACGCCGAGGAGTTCATCCGCATCCTCGACGAGGAGGTGGACCCCACGCGCGCGGTGGAGCTCTACGTCGAGCGGCTGAACCTGCCCGAGATCCGCGCGCGCATCGTCTACCAGCGCGTGCTGGCGCGGCTGGCCGAGTCGGAGCTGCCGCGGCTGAACGAGGACGAGAGCGGCACGCCGTCTTCCCCGGCGGCGGAGACTTCGGGTTCGGAGGACGCGTCCGCGGCGGAAGCGGAGGCCTCCGGCGCCACGGGGTGACCGGCGGGCCAGCATGGACCTTGCACCCCGCGCCCACCGCGAATCGGGCGCGGGGTGCTTTTCGCGATACCACGACTGGGGATACGGAACGGGGGACGATGACGAGGCTCACCAGGCAGGCGGCCGCGGCGGCCGCGCTCGCGCTTCTGCTCGGCGCGTGCGGCGGCGGCGACAGCGGGGAGAAGGGCGGCACGGCCAACGCGCCGCGCGACACGGGGAAGGCGGACACCGCCACGGGCCAGGCGCAGGGCACCGGCGGGCAGACCGCCGCCGCGCCGGGCGAGGACAACGGCCCGAAGGCCAGCACCGGGCCCAACGAGCTGGGGCGCTTCCTGGTCCTCGAGTACCACCGCATCGGCCCCAACGAGGGCGAGTGGTACCGCTCGGAGGAGCACTTCCGCAACGACCTGCGCATGCTGTACGAGCGCGGCTACCGCCCCGTGACCATGCGCGAGGTGGCCGAGGGGAACATCAACCTGCCGGCGGGGACGTCGCCGGTGGTGTTCGTGTTCGACGACTCGTCGCAGGGGCAGTTCTACTATCTCCCCGATGGCAGCATCGACCCGCACAGCATGGTGGGGATGTGGGAGGCGTTCCGGCGCCAGAACCCCGCGTGGCGCGGCGGCGGCACCTGGTGCGTGCTCCCCGGCGCGACGTACCCCTCCAACTTCTGGGGCGAGAAGAAGAGCAACGAGGTGCCGCGCGAGCAGCGCGAGGCCAGCATCAAGAAGAAGGTGGATTTCCTGGTGCAGAACGGCCACGAGATCTGCAACCACACCATGTGGCACGCGCAGCTCTCGAAGTATCCCGACAATTTCGTGCAGGAGCAGATCGGCGGCGGGCAGGACTCCATCTCCCACTACCTGCCGGCGGATTACAAGATCACCACCTTCGCGCTGCCGCTGGGGCTGTGGCCGAAGAACCGGCCGCTGGCGTGGCACGGGACGTATCGCGGTACGAAGACGTACAGCTACAACGTGGTGCTGGAGGTGTCGGGAGGGCCGCAGGTGTCGCCGTTCGACAGGGCGTGGGACCCGCACTCGGTGGACCGCTTCATCGCCGCGCCGGGCGCGATCGAGCGGCAGCTGGCGTACTGGGACCAGCACCCGCAGGAGCGCTACGTCTCCGACGGCGACCCCAACGTGGTGAGCTATCCCCAGCGCGAGGCGGCCAAGCTGGGCAACATCGGCAGCCGCCGCAGCCAGGTCGTCGCCGATTCGCGACCCCCCGCGGGCGCCGCGCCGACGGCCGCACCGCCGCCCGCGGGCGCGACGAAGACGGGGCGGTGAAGTGCTGAGTGCTGAGTGGCGAGCAGGGTGCGGGAGATGGATTTTGGGGAGGATGCGAGTGAACTCGCGGCTACAACGACACACAGTCCGCCTTCGCGGACTTCGAGGGCGATGACGCAGGCGCGGGGTGGCCGATCGGCTGCCCCGCGTTCCTTCTCATGATCGGAAGCTCATCACCCGCGCGGATGCGTCCGCGGGAATCCGCGAAGGCGAACTTCGGGCCGTTGTTGCCGCGAATTCCATTCGCCCGTCTCCAATCTCCAATCTCCAATCCCGCGATCTCCAATCCCCTCGATCCTGCCGCCTCGCTGTGACACGCGCCGTCCATGCGCGCGGACAAAACGCGTCCGGCGGCGCGCTTGCGGGGGTTCGCGCGCGGAGGCTACGCTGTTGCCGCGCCACCACTTGCATCTGCGGTGCGGCATCGGAGCGATGCTTGCCTCTGCGGGGGCGCGGTGCTCCGACCGCGGCGCGCAGGCGCCGGACCCAACCCGACCAACTCCGAGGATTCCAGGCCATGAAGAAAGCCATCGTGGGTCTGTTCGCCGCCGCCGCGCTGGCCGCGGGCACGGGCCACGCCTCCGCGCAGGGCAACCTGCCGATCTCGATCGAGGCGCGGATCGACGCCGGCATCCCCACCGGCGACTTCGCCGACGGGTTCGACGTGGGCGTGGGGTGGGGCGTGTTCGGCGCCATCGACCTGACGCCGAACTTCGCCATCTACGGCGGCTACTCGCAGTTCAGCTTCGACGTGAAGGACACCGACCTGAACGCCAAGGACGACGGCTTCGACCTGGGCGGCCGCGTGCTGCTGGGAACGGGCGCCGGGGTGTGGACGCCGTTCGGACAGTTCGGCGTGCTCTTCCACGACGAGACCGGCTTCGAGTTCGGCCTGGGCGCGGAGTACCCGGTGGGCACCGGCGTCACGCTCACCCCGCTCGCGCGCTTCCGCAAAGTCGGCGACGCGCAGTACGTGGGCATCGGCGTGGGGCTGTCGCTGCGACCCTGACAGGGGTCAGGGAACAGCTGGCGGTACTCCTGCAGGGGCGGCCTCTCGCACGAGAGGCCGCCCCTTCGCACTGGCACCATCATCTCCGCCCGCGTAGTCTCAGTGCCCGTCGACCTCCCGCTCAACGCACCGACGCACCCGTGCACTCACGCACTTCCGTCTCCATGTCCGATCCCATCGGCAGCGCCGCGGGCGACGGCGGGTTCTCGCCGCACATCGAGTTCAGCCGCGACGAGTGGGCGCGGCTGCGCGGCGCCACTCCGCTCACGCTCGACCAGGCCGACCTCGACGCGCTGCGCAGCGCCGACGAGCACGTGTCGATGGACGAGGTGATGGAGGTCTACCTCCCCCTCTCGCGCCTGCTGAACCTGTACGTGGCGGCCACGCAGCAGCTCTTTCGCGTCACCGACAACTTCCTGGGGAGCCCGGCGGCCAGGGTGCCGTACGTGATCGCCGTGGCGGGCTCGGTGGCCGGAGGAAAGAGCACCACGTCGCGCATCCTGCAGGCGTTGCTGGCGCGGTGGCCGGACCATCCCAAGGTCGACCTGGTTACCACCGACGGCTTCCTCTTTCCCAACGCGGTGCTGGAGGAGCGCGGGATCATGCACCGCAAGGGGTTCCCGGAGAGCTACGACGTGCGGCGGCTGGTGCGCTTCCTGGCCGAGCTCAAGTCCGGCGCGGCCGAGGTGCGCGCGCCCGTGTACTCGCACCTGATCTACGACATCGTGGCCGGGCGGGAGCTGGTGGTGCGCCGCCCCGACATCCTGATCCTCGAGGGGCTGAACGTCCTGCAGACGGGCGGCCCCGCCGACCGGCCGTCGCGGGTGTTCGTGTCCGACTTCTTCGACTTCTCCATCTACATCGACGCGCGCGAGGAAGACCTGGAGACGTGGTACCTGCAGCGCTTCCAGCGCCTGCGCGAGACCGCGTTCCGCGACCCCACGTCGTTCTTCCACCAGTACGCCACGGGGATGAGCGAGCAGGAGGCGATGGAGTTCGGCCACCAGGTGTGGGCCACCATCAACGCCGTGAACCTGCGCGAGAACATCGAGCCCACCCGCGAGCGCGCCCGGCTGATCCTGGAGAAGGGGAAGGACCATCGCATCGAGCGGGTGTGGCTGCGGAAGCTCTGAGTGCGAAAGTGCGGGAGTGCGAAAGTGCGAAAGTGCGAAAGTGCGAAAGTGCGAAAGTGCGGGAGTGCGGGAGTGCGTGGAGATAGGGTGCGACGCGACGGATCCCGAGCCCGCGCTGAGTTCTCCCCTCCCCTGCGAAGCGGGGGAGGGGCCGGGGGAGGGGGCCAGCCGGGGCGGGCAGGATGCCTGTCGAAGCCGCCATCGATGCCTGGTAGTCAAACGCAGGGGGATGAAGCCATAAACGCCGGATGATGAAGAAGAACGACCTGCTCGAATCCCTCGGCATTGCCCACCGATCGCCCGATGCGCTCGTGAAGCGGCACCCGCACGTCACGAGCGCAGCGAGCCCGTCCCTCCCCCAGTCGGTTTTGGGGGAGGGACAGGCGCGAAGCGCCAGGGAGAGGGCGCGCGCGGGCGCCTCGCTGCACGAATCCCGGAGATCCCACCTGACTTTTCGTTGATGCCCGACATCACCCTCACCCCCGAATCCGCGCGCGCGCTGATGCTGGCGGCGATGGGGCTGGACCGCCGCCCCCGCCGCCGCGCGTCGAAGCACGACGTGCTGGCGTGCATCCGCCGCATGGGCGCGCTGCAGATCGACACCATCTCCGTGGTCAACCGCAGCCCGTACTTCGTGCTGTGGTCGCGCCTCGGCGCGTACGAGCCGCGCTGGCTCGACGAGCTGCTGGCCGAGGGCGCGCTGTTCGAGTACTGGGCGCACGAGGCCTGCTTCCTTCCCATCGAGGACTATCCACTCTTCCGCCACAAGATGCTCGACCGGAGCTGGATGGGGTGGCGCTACCGGGTGGAAGACAAGTACGCGAAGGAGATCGGCGACCTGCTGGCCCACGTCCGCGCCAACGGCCCCGTACGCTCCGCCGAGCTCGGCGCCCCGAGGTCCGGCACCGGCAGCTGGTGGGGATGGAAGCTGGAGAAGCTCATCCTCGAGGCGCTCTTCTCCACCGGCGAGCTGATGATCGCGCGGCGCGAGGGGTTCCAGCGCGTATACGACCTGCGCGAGCGCGTTCTCCCCGGCTGGGACGACGCCGCGCTCCCGCCGGCAGAGGCGGCGCAGCGCACGCTGGTGTTGAAGGCGGTGCGCGCGCTCGGCGTGGCGAAGGCGAAGTGGGTGGCGGACTGGTACCGCATGTCGAAGAAGGAGACGCCGCGCATCGTCCGCGAGCTGGCGGCGGAGGGTGCGCTCCTCGAAGTCTCCGTCGACGGGTGGAAGGAGCCGGGGTACGTCCATCGCGACCACCGCGACCTCGCCCGGTCGGCGGAGGCGGGGGAGATCAGGCCGGTGCTGACGACGCTCCTCTCCCCCTTCGACCCGCTGGTGTGGGACCGCCAGCGCGGGAGCGAGATGTTCGGCTTCGACTACCGGCTGGAGTGCTACACGCCCGCGCCGAAGCGCGTCTACGGCTACTTCACCCTCCCCATCCTCCGCCGCGGCGCGCTGGTCGGCCGGGTGGACGCCAAGGCGCACCGCCGCGAGGGTGTGTTCGAGCTCAAGGCCGTGCACCTTGAGCCCGGCGTGCGCGCCACCAACGCGCTGGTGGCGGACGTCGCCCGGGCGGTGCGCGAGTGCGCGGCGTGGCACGGCACCCCGCGCATCACCGTGCGCCGCGGCGACCCGCCCGCCTTCGCCGCGAAGCTCTCGGCCGCCGTCGATTCGGAATAGTTGCGCAACCCGGCGCGCGGGCGCTTCGTATCTCCATTCGTGCGACGGACCCCATCACCCCGAGCCGACGATGCAGACGACCACTCCGCCCGCCGCGATGCCCCTCTGGCTTCCCTTCCTCTTCCCCGTCTTCTTCGCGGGGATGTGGCTCTTCGTCACCTACCTGCTGGCGGTGCTGAGCGGGTGGCGGGCGCTGGCGCGCAGGTACCGCGCACAGTCCGCCGCAGGGCCGTGGACCGCGCCGTGGGCATCGGGTTACTTCAACTGGTTCGGCCTGCCCGTGGGCTTCAGCAGCTGCCTGAACGTCGGCGTGAGCGCGCGCGGCGTGGTGCTGAGGCCGGTGCTGGTCTTCGCCGCCGGCGCGCCGCGGCTGGAGATCCCGTGGGAGGAGATGATGGAGTGCCGCAGCTGGCGCCTGTTCGGCATCTTCCCCCGCTTCAGCTTCGTCACCGCCGGGCCGCGGGTGAAGATCACGCTGGTGGGCCGCGCCGGCGCGCTGCTGGACGACGTGTTCGCGCGTGAGCTTCCCGGCCGCGCCGCCGCCGGCGCGTGACGGGCCAACCCCCTCCCCCGGTGCCGCCATGCCGCTGACCTCGCGCGACAGGAAGGACTACATCCTCCGCATGATCGAGCAGATCCGGCGGCTGGTGGAGGAGATGATGGGGAAGGTGAAGGAGGGCGGCGCGCCGGGCGAGCTGCTGGCGCGGGCGCAGCAGGGCGTGGGCGAGCTGCTGGGCCCGCTGGCCGGCATCGCGCCGCGGATGGATTCGGTCACCGCGGGGCAGATGGTGGGCGATCCCGACGTCCTGGGCGCCTGGGCCGAGGTCACCGCCGCCGAGGCCGAGGCGTACCGCGCCGCCGGCGACGCCGCCACCGCCGCGTCGTGCGCGCGCCGGGCGCTGGAGCTGGTGCTCGAGGCGCATCTCCGCACCCCGGCCGACCGCGCCGACCTGGTCGCGCTGATCGCGCGCCTGCGCCCACAGGTGGACGCGGCCGCCCTCGCCCCGCGCCACGGGGACGCGCTCGCCGACGTCCCCGCCGCCCCATCCTGAGCGGTTGTCGTCAATGCTGTGGACAGCCATCGGGTGTCATCCGGACAGGTGTTGCCAAACCCGCGGACACCCCGTCGGGTGTCATCCTGAGGGCGCGGAGCACCGGAACCGAATAAGCGCTGAACTCCGCGCGCCCGAAGGATCTTGCATCGACATGCGCGAGGTCCGTGACGCCGAGCCGGCGTCTCCGCGGGCTCGGTTAGATCCTTCGGTCGGCGCCAAACATCGACGCAGACGCGAGTTCGGCGCGGCGCCTCCCTCATCAGGATGACAGCGAGGGTGTCCCGGAAATATCGAGATCGGCAAACACCGTCTGAGCGTTCTGGCTGTATCGCATCCCGCGATCTGTATCCTTTTGTCACCCTGCCTGTCACGGCTTCGCGGTTCCCAAACGTTCTTTCGGCAGATCCGGATCTGCTCACCCGAACTTCATCCTGTCGTGAGACTCCATTCGATCGCCGCCGCCGCCGCGCTGGCCGCCCTTGTCGCGTGCAGCGGCGGCACGCCCGTCACGGTGCGCCCGGCCGAGCTCGTCGGCTCGTGGAAGTCGGACGTGGTCTTCGTGAACGGCGCCGCCACGCCCGACGGCGCGCGCAACCTGGAGCGCACGGAGACGTGGACGTTCGCGGCGAACGGGCGGTACTCGCGGCAGGCGCTGCAGTACGACCCGCTCAGCGGCCGGTCGTACACCGAGTACGTGGACGAGGGCACCTGGACGGTCGCGTCCGACCGCGTCCTGGAGCTGAAGCCCGAACGGCAGTTCTATACCCCGCCGCTTCAGCCCGCGACGAATCCCACCCTGGTGGCGTCGAGCGGATACACGTCCAGGTACAGCTTCGGGATCGACGCGAACGTGCTCAGCGCAAGCTGGATCTGCCCGGCCAACGCGAGTTGCGTCCACACCCCCCCGCTGTCGCTGCACCGCGTCCAGCAGCTTCTCGGCGCAAGGTCGCCGCGCTGACGCTCCCGTCTCCATCGACGCCGTGACGTTCGGGGGTGATGCGTGGGCATGCCCATCACCCCCGCACCTGTGCATCCTCGCGGTTCCCCAACGTTCTTGCGGTGGGTCCGGATCTGCCCACGCCAACCTCGTCCGGTCATGAGACTCCATTCGATCGCCGCAGCCGCCCTCGTCGCCCTTGCCGCGTGCGGCGACGGCGGCACGCCCGTGAGCGTCGAGGCGCGCTCCCTCGCCGGCTCGTGGAAGACGGACGTGGCCATCGTCCACGACGCGGTCACGCCCGACGGCAACCGCGACCTGGAGCGCACGGAGACGTGGACGTTCGAGGAGAACGGGCGGTATGTGCGGCAGGCGCTGCAGTACGACCCGCTCAGCGGCCGGTCGTACACCGAGTACTTCGAGGATGGGATCTGGGGCGTGCAGCCGGGCCACGTCCTGGCGCTGAGGCCGGAGCGCCAGTTCTTCGCCCTCCGCACCTGGGAGCCGTCGCCGGACCCGGTGCTGCAGCCGGCGAGCGGGTTCACATTCAAGTACAGCTACGGGATTCAGGACGACGTGCTCAACGTGACTTGGCCCTGCTCCGGCGGCTTCCAGCTCTGTGTCTTCATCGCGACCGGGCTGCACCGCGTCCAGCAGCAGCCGTTCGGCGCGCTGTCGCGCTGACGGTTCCGTCTCCACCAACGCGGTGACGTTTCGGGGGTGATGCGTTAGCTTGGCGCATCACCCCCGAACCGTGTCGAGCCGCATGCGACGCATCTCCATCTCCCTGCTCCTGGCCGTTTCCGCCGCCTGCGCCGCGCCCGGAACCGCCGCCCAGCCGCGCCCGTCCGGCGACGCGCCGCTGCAGGCCGTGGTCTCGCTGACCGCGGACTGGGATTCCACCGCCGCCGTGCTGCAGCGCTACGAGCGCGCGACCCCGTCGTCCCCATGGCGCGCGGTGGGGACGCCGGTCGCGGCGATGGTGGGGCGCACGGGGCTGGCGTGGGGGCGGGGAATCGAGGTCGCCCACGGCGCCGGGCCGGAGAAGCGCGAGGGAGACGGGAAGGCGCCGGCGGGCGTCTTCCGCCTGGGCCCGGCGTTCGGCTACGCGCCGGCGGACTCGGTGCGGTGGATCCGGCTGCCGTACGTGCACAGCCTGCCCAGCGTGAAGTGCGTGGACGATGCGCGCTCGCGCTTCTACAACCGCGGGCTGGTGGACCAGGACACCGTTCCCGCGCCCGACTGGAGCAGCCACGAGGAGATGCGGCTCTCCACCGGAGTGTACCGCCTGGGGATCTGGGTGTCTCACAACGATTCACCGCCGGTGCCGGGCGGCGGGTCGTGCATCTTCATGCACGTGTGGCAGGGGCCGGGCGTGCCCACTGTCGGCTGTACGTCGATGGACGCGGCCGACATCGAAGCATTGCTGCGGTGGCTGGACCCGCGCGCCCGCCCCGTGCTGGTGCAGGCCCCGCGCGCCGCATACCCCGCGCTGGCCGCCGCGCTCGGCCTCCCGGCGCGCGCCTGACGTCCGGGCGCGCGGCTTGCCCATCGCCGCGCCACACGTTCGACGGATGACGAACCCGGACCGAGGAGACGGCATGCCTGCGTTCTTCATGAGCAGGTACGAGGAGATCACGCTGGCGCTGCTGCGCGTGGTGGCGGGGCTGATGCTGGCGCAGCACGGCGCGCAGAAGCTGCTGGGCGTGCTGGCGCCGCCCGACCAGCCCGCGCGGGCGATCGAGGCGTTCAGCCGCAGCTGGTTCGCGGGGGTGCTGGAGCTGGTGCTGGGGCCGCTGCTGGCGCTGGGGCTGGCCACGCGCGTGGTGGCGTTCATCCTGTCGGGCGAGATGGCGTTCGCCTACTTCCTGGTGCACGCGAAGCAGGGCTTCTGGCCGATCCTGAACCGCGGCGAGCTGGCGGCGCTCTACTGCTTCGTCTTCTTCTACCTCTCCGCCCGCGGCGGCGGCCGCTACAGCCTCGACGCCGTCCTCGCCCGCCGGCGCGGGGAGCCGGTGGTTGATCCAGGCGGCGCGAGTACGCGACGGGCGGTGGCGTAGGCCTCGCCCGGCTGGGGCCCTCACCCGAAAAACGGAGCGGTCGAGACAAAACTGCCGTCTCGACCGCTCCGTTTTTCGACCTCTCCCAACACCGACGCGGAGAGGTAACTGCAACGACGACTTCGAGATCCGGGAGCTTGGCTGATGCACCCACGCCGTTCCCGCGCTGACGTCATCCTGAGGCCGGCCAGACTGTAATCAGCGTCTGCGCAAGAGCTTGCAGGCCGAAGGATCTGACAGCTTAGCGTTTTGTTGACATCGGGAAAAAGAAGGAGCATGAGGCACCACACCCAATCGCCAAGAAAGGGAGGTGTCCCATGCTCTTGCTGGAGACAAGTATCCAGCAGGCTTCGACCATGCTCGGCAACGTCGCCCCCTACGTCCTGGCGGACCGCCGTCCGCCGGAGCGAACGACCAGCGTGATCGAGCGTGAGATGCGCGAGATCAACCGGAGAACGGACGTGGGCGCGCGCTGGTCCATCCCCGGCGTCGACCACCTCCTCCGCCTCCGGCACTCCAACCGCATCAACCCGGACGACTTCGACCGCGTCTGGAGTACAGTTCAGAAACCCGAGTTTCACCTGGTGCCTCTGACCTGATGTCAACGAAAGGGATTGCTATCAATCATCTATCGAAACCGATCGTCCCGAAGCGGCTGCCGGTGGGACGGAAGTGCCAGCGGTGGCGGTGTTTTGGCGAATCGTTGACCGGCTGGAATCGTGGCTGCATAGTCCACGCGTTCGCTCGTTCGGTGCGGCCAGAGCGGGGGCGGGGATACTTCCGAGCAGCCGTGTCGGGCGGGCGGACAATCGGGTGGGTGGGTGTGCGAAACGCCGGGCGGCTTCTGCCGTCCGGCGTTTCGTCTCTGGGACTTCGGTCGGATGAAGATGGGTGCGTCTCTGCCGATCGCGGTGCTGGGCAGGCCACAGATCCTTCGGCCTGCACGCTCTGGCGCAGACGCGATCACGGTCTGGCCGGCCCAGACTGTGTAAAAACCTCCTGGAGCGGTTTCTCCGGGCGACATGGAGGCCGGCTCTTCGCACCTGCCTGGGCGGTTGTGGGGACTACCTGCAGTGCCCCCTATAGCTTCAGGGATGCCTCCTTGTTCGCCCGGGGCCGTGCAGCCCGAAAACGGCCCCCAAAGCCGCTCACGCAGGCGCAAGCACGCCCCGCGAGGTGCCGCGCCTTTTCCTGAGCCGCTCCAGGAGACACTTCACCCCCAGCACGTTGATGACGCGCCTCAGGTTGTAGGAGAGCGCCATCAGACTGAATTCCC
>DASUYB010000110.1 GCA_036377595.1 Longimicrobium sp.
CGAACGGCGGCACGTCGTACGCGGCGAAGACCTCGGCCACGATCCCCAGCGCGGGCTGCAGCAGCTCGTTCAGCCGCGACTCGATCGCGTCCCAGACGGCGTCGCCGTGCTCGGCCAGGAGGCGGGAGAGGAGGTACACGCCGTACGCGATGTGGCGCGACTCGTCGCGGCGGATGTGGGCGATCACGCGCTGCATCCCGGGCATGATGCCGTTGCGCTGCAGCACCGCGTCGTAGGCGTGGTAGCCCGTCTCGGCCAGCACCCCCTCGACGATCATGTTGTAGGTGACGGACGCCGCGGCCTGCGCCGCCGGCGACGCGTCGTCGCGCAGCCGGTGCATCGCCGCGGGGAGCTCGTCGGCGAAGATGCGGAGCCAGCTGGGGCCGTGGTACCGCGAGAGGTCGCCGTGCTCCTCCGCGACCTCGTCCAGGAACCGGCGGAAGGACTCGACGTGCTTGGCCTCTTCCCAGAGGAAGGAGGTGAGGTACATCTCCTCCTCCAGCCGCCCCTCGCCGGCGACGACCATCATCAGCGGCAGGAGGTCCATCGTCACCGACTCCTCGCCGCCCTGGAAGAGCGCGGTCAGGCGCAGGATGACGTCCTTCTCGTCGTCGGCCAGCCGCCGCCAGTCGCGCGCGTCGTGCGACAGGTCGATTTCCGCCGGGTCCCACACGCCGAGCTTCTTCGCCTTCTGCCACAGCCGCATGGGCGGGCTGGCGAAGTCGAGTCCGGCGGGAGATGTGGATTGGAAGGCGGTCGGCATCGGCGGTTGGGGGGAGGGAGATTCGATAGCGTGTGGGATGAGATCCAAGTGCGAGAGTGCGAAGGTGCGCGAGTGCGAGAGTGCGAGAGTGCGAGAGTGCGAGAGTGCGAGAGTGCGAGAGTGCGAAAGTGCGTGAGTGCGCTTGCCGGGGCTGCATCCGTTCCGGGAGATGGGCATTGGCGCGGCCGCGGAGGGCCCCCTCTCCCCCGGCCCCTCTCCCCCGCTTCGCAGGGGCGAGGGGAGAACTCAGCGCGGCGGCGAGCTTCGGTGCGTCAAACGCTCCGTCTCACCGACGCACTCATGCACTGACGCACTCACGCACTGTCCGTCTCCGGAAACGTGCCGCCGACCGTCGCGGCGGCGTGCACCATGTCCTTCGCGGCCTGCGCGTACTTGGCGAGCGTGAACAGGTTGCCGCGGACCAGGCGCAGCTTCCCCTGCATCACCGCGGCGACGGGCTCGATCTCGCCGCGCAGGAGGCGCTTCCACGACGCGGGGTCGGCGCGGAAGACGAAGGGCGCGGTCGCCACCTCGTCGTCCGTCGCCATCCGCGAGCCGCGGCAGGCGCCCTGGTGCGCGTCGATCCAGATCGCGCGGTCGGACTCGACGCCCTGCGCCGGGTCGGCCGACATCGCCAGCACGATCGCTCCCTCCCACGTGGCGGCGGAGACGCGGTACGCCTCGCTGCGGTTCAGCGCCTCGCAGCAGGCGCGCGCCCATTCGTCCGTGAACACCTCCATCTGCCGTCCGATCTCCATCGCCGGGAAGAAGTTTCGCCACTCAGGCCGCCGGAACGGTAGTGTTCACGCGGAGACGGGGCAACGCCAAAGGCCGCCGCCGGCTGCCGGGCGAATGAATTCACGGCAACAAGGGCACAAAGTCCCTGCGGGACTGCCGGAGGAGCATCCAGCAGCACCGATCACATCCAGGGGTGCGCCGATCTTTCTCTCCATCCGGATGTCCGCCCCGCAGTCGCGCAGCGACTTTGTGCGGTTGCCGTGAATTCATTCGCCCGTGTAACCTGGCGAGCGTGCGCGCCATCACATCCCGACGAGCACCTCCGCGCACCCACCGCGCCGGGCCGGGCATCCTCATCCCCAATCGTCATCTCCATGGATCACGCCGCGCCGCACCCCGAGCACGCGCCGGAACCGAAGCGCCACCACTGGATCGTGCGCGCCACGCACTGGGTGAACGTGGTGGCGCTCACGCTCATGATCGGCAGCGGGCTGCGCATCTTCAACGCCTATCCCATGTTCGCGCGCAAGGGCGAGTCCTTCTGCTGCTGGCCGTGGGAGGGGACGGCCATTCCGCCGTGGCTGACCTTCGGCGGATGGCTGGCCGGCGCGCGCAACTGGCACTTCGCGATGATGTGGGTGCTGGCCGTCAACGGCGCCGTCTACCTGGCGTTCATCTGGCTGCACGGCGAGTGGCGCGACCTCGTCCCCCGCCGCGGCGATCCGCGCGACGCGTGGGAGATGATCAAGTTCTACCTCTTCGTCCGGAAGACGCACCCGCGCCAGGGCAAGCACAACGCGCTGCAGAAGGGCGTCTACTTCGCGCTCCCCTGGCTCGGCGTGCTGGCGGTGCTCACCGGGTTGGCGATCTGGAAGCCCGTCCAGTTGGCGCCGCTGACGAACCTGTTCGGCGGCTACGTCTGGGCGCGCTACTGGCACTTCGTGGTGATGCTGGCGCTGGTGCTGCTGGGGCTCGGCCACGTCTTCATGGTCTTCGCCGTCGATCCGCAGTCGCTCGTCGCCATGGTCACCGGCCGCTACGACGAGTCCCGCTCGCCCGAGGCGCTGAACGCGCGCCCCTTCCTGCGCCGCAAACCCATGCCCGCGCTCAAGATCGCGCGTCCGCCCGCGCCGTCTCGATCTCCAGACATGGCTAAAGGAGATGGAGATCGGGTAGCTGCCGCGTCATCTGCGCAAGCGGCAGCGGGTGATGGAGGTGCGGGAGATCGGGTGCGCGGAGATGCTCCGGATGCATCCAGCGCACTCACGGCGTCGGGGGATGGAGATGCTGAACCCGCCGCGATCCCGGTCCCGGACGAGGATGGCGACGCGGCGCGCGGTGATTCGGCGGAGATGGATGCGCCGGAGAGCGGAAAGGAGGCGGGGCGATGATGGACCGGCGGCGGTTCCTGACGCTGGGCGGCCTGTCGGCGGCGGCGCTGATCGCGGAGGCGTGCGACTCGCGCGGGCCGAAGAGCGCGCAGAAGCTCCTGCGCTGGGCGGAGCGGGAGAACGAGGGGGTGGAGCGCTTCCTCTTCCGCCACACGTCGATGGACCATGCGGCCAGCGCGCGCAACGCGGGCCGGCGGATGCCGTCCTACTACATCTCCGACAAACCGCCGGTGTGGGACGAGGCGGCGCGCGGCGCGTGGGCGCTGGAGGTGACGGGCGCCGTCGCGCGGCCGCTGCGGCTGACGCTGCGCGACCTGGCGCGGCTGCCGCACCTCACGCAGCGCATCAACCACTACTGCGTGGAGGGCTGGACCGCGGCGACGACGTTCACCGGCGTGCGGGTGAGCCACCTCGCGCAGCTCGCGGGGATCAGGCCCGACGCGCAGTACGTCGACTTCCAGAGCTTCGACAGCGGCTACCACGAGAGCTGGGACCTGGAGAGCGCCATGCACCCGCAGACGCTCGTCGCCTTCGCGCGCGAGGGCCGCTTCCTGGATCCGTGGTACGGCGCCCCCGCCCGCGTCCATTCGCCCGTGAAGCTGGGCTACAAGAACACCAAGTACCTGACGAAGGTCGTCTTCCTCCCCCACCGCAACGGCGGCTACTGGAGCGACAAGGGATACGAGTGGTACGGGGGGACGTGATCGCCTTCCGCTCGTCCGCCATCGGGACGCGGTTCCGCCGCCGTTCCCGGTTCCCTGCAGCACATCGCTCGTGAACGGAAGCACGGCGGCGCCGGTGAGACACCGGCGCCGCCGTGCTTCGTCACGCCCCCGTTCCACCCACGCTCACGGCGCTGCCGGGGCGGCGGCGCGCGGGACGCGGGCGTGGGGGAGCGGCGCGGAGACGTCGGCCAGCAGGCGCCACCCGTAGCGCCGCGGCATGCGCGTGTGGCCCACGCCGGTCGCCTCCACCCGGTACCAGGCGGGGAGGTCGAACGGGGCGAAGGTGGCGGCGCGGAGCGCGTGGACCAGCGCCCGGTGCGCGATCAGGCTGTTCAGCTGCGTGTCGGTGTTGGGGATGAACTGCACGCGCAGCCCGCCACCCCGCTCACGCATGTACGCCTCGGCCGCGGCCTGCGGCTGCCCCGCCACCGCCGCCGCGTCGGCCGCGATGTGGCGGCGCGCCCAGTCGATCAGCGCGCCGGCGGGGCCGTACAGCGCGTCGTAGGCGAACACCTCGTGCGGGTCGTTGTGGCGCAGCACCCGCATCAGCGCCGCGCCGCCGCCCGAGTGCGCGGTGTAGATCAGCCGCCGCACCGCCGGCACCGCGGCGCCCGTGGCCCGCGCGAACTCGGCCAGCCCCGCCGCCACCAGGTCGCGCATCCCCGTGGCGGTCACCAGCTCGGGGAAATCGAAGGCGTTCTTGTACTTCCCCCCGAAGTAGCGGCCGCGCGGGAGCAGCCCGACGGTGGGGAGCCGGCGCCCCGGGGTGGGGTCGGCCCGGTCGTCGGGATTGCTCCAGTCGAGGCCGCAGATCGGCTCCATGTCGCGCGGGAGCGTCATCCGCGTGGCGTGCGCGTCGTAGCCGTGCAGGTGCACCACCACGTCCACCGCCGGGGGCGGCGCGGTCATGTCGTTCCAGCGCACCACCAGGTCCGGCGCGGCGCCCCCGTGCGGCGCCAGCAGCGGCAGCGTGGCCACTTCGCTGCGCCCGGCGGCGATCGCCGCACGCGCCGCGGCGCCGCGCACGGCCCCGGCCGCCGCGCCGATCCCCGCGCCCACCGACACGGCCGGCGCGGGCGGCGCGTCTTCGCCCACCGACTCGGACGGCTGCGGAAGGAACCACGCGCCCGTCGCGGGCTCGGGCGGGTCCGCCGGGCTCCCCAGCAGGATCATGGCCTGATCGTAGGCGTTGCGCAGCCTGGTGGAATAGTCGTCCACCTGGCCGCTGCCGTTGTAGCCGCGCGCGAATGCCCGCCAGTCACGCGCGCGCAGGTCGCGCAGCAGGTCGCCGCGCCGCGCTCCGTGGCCGAACTTGAACTGGCAGAAGTCGAAGAAGCCCAGCACCTGCCAGCGCTCGTCCTGCCCCTGGAAGGCGTTGTACATGTCGGTGGGCGTGGCGTAGCCGATCATCCGGTAGTTGGAGACCAGGATCTGCGGCCCGCCGATGCTGATGCACTGGGCCGCCGTGTCGAACCCCGCCAGCCCCGCGGCGAAGTTCAGCACGCGGTACTCCCGGTCCTGCCTGCCGTGGAAGGTGCCGAAGGCGCCGCTCACCCCTTCGCGCCAGCGGTGGTTCTCCCACCGCTTTCCCGACACCCCCGCGCGGCCGCCGTGCTGGAAGTGCGCGTCGTAGTCGGCCGCGTGCGCGCTTCCCCATCCATCCCAGAACAGGTGGTTCTCGAAGCGGATGATGGCCGCGCCCGGCGTGTGGGCGCGCCCGGCGCTCTCCACGTACCACACCGCCAGCGCGGCGGCCGCGGGCGTGCCCGTCTCGGCCGCCACGGCCCCCAGCAGCCCGCCCACGTGGTTGCAGACGTCGCACAGCGCGCGGCGCAGCGCCGGCCACCCGGGGTCGGGGGTGATGGGCGTGGCGGGCGCCAGCGCCGTGGTGGTCAGGTGGGGGATGTCCTTGAAGTACATTCCCACGTTCACGCGCTTCGTCCATCCCAGGTCCGCCCGGTTCGCGTCGGCCAGCTGCACGTAGCCGCCCTGCAGCCCGGTCTGGTAGGCGCGCGTCCACTGCGGGATGCGGCCGCCGGTGGGCGCGAACCCGGGCGGGCCGCCGCGCGTCCGCGCGTCGGGGTCCAGCACCGTGAAGGGCGGCCAGGGGAGCGCGTTCTCGGCCGGGTCGGCGTCCCACCGCTCGTCGGCCACGGGGGCGGGCTCCAGCAGCGACCCCGCGCCCTCCGCGGCCGCCCACGCCTCGTGGGCGCCTTCGCCGTGGGTGCCGGGCGGGCAGCCGCACGCCTCGTCGTCCTCGCTCCACGCCACCTCGGCGGCTTCCAGCGCGGCGACGGCGGCCTCGTCGTCCTCCTCCGCCTCCCGCGCGGGCTCGCCGCCGCCGGCGGGCGGGCGGTGCTCCCAGTGCCACGGCTCGTCGATGGCGGTGTTCTGGTGGAAGTTGAAGCGCGCCGCGTGGGCGGTCATCCACCCGAAGAACCACGACGCGCGCAGGGCCTCGCGCCCCGCCGCGCCCTCCCGGGGGTGGCGCACGCCGCCTTCCACGCAGAACAGGTCGCCGGCGCGCCCGTCGTTGTGCAGGCTGAACCCCGGCGCGGCGATCCACTGCCCCACGTAGCGCGCCGTGTAGCGCACCGCCGCGTCGCCGTGCTCGCCGCCCTCGAGCGTCAGCCGGTGCTCGCGGGTCCGGGCGTAGTACCTGGGGAAGTACTTCTGCCACAGGCCGAACTGCCGGCTGGCCGAGCGGTAGCCGCTGGCGATCCCCACGCGCGACACGGCGGCCGCGCGCGCGTCGCCCGCGGCGGCCTGGCGGGCGCGCTCGGCGCGGCAGTCGGCGAACAGCGCGCGCAGGTCGGTGGCCGCGGCGGCGCGCAGGGTCACGTCGCCCTCCACCTCGGCGCGCTCGGAGCGCGGCACGTCGCCGATGAAGGTGCGGCGCGAGGCGGAGGCGGCCACGTGCCGGTCGTACACGGCGCGCATGAAGGCCAGCTGCTCGCCGGTCGCCCCGTCCCACGCCAGGCCGGTGGAGGGGATGCTTTCTTCGTCCTCGGCCACCGCCTCGAGCCCGCATTCGGCCGGGGCGGACTCGTCGTCTTCCGCCCCGCTCCAGGCGGACTCGCCACCCGGGGTGGCACCGGCCGCGGTCGCCGCGGCCGCCGCGCCGGCCACCGCGCCGGCGGCCATGGCCGCGGCGGTGGAGGCCGCGAGCGCGGCCGTGGCGGCACCGGTCCCCATGGTCGCGGGGGGACGATGCTCCCAGTGCCAGGGCTCGTCGATGGCGGTGTTCTGGAAGAAGTGGAAGCGCGCCGCGTTGGTGGTCATCCACTCCCACATCCACGAGCGGCGCCACGCCGCACGGTTGGCGGCGCCGCTGCTGGCGCCCATCGCCGTGCCGCCCTCGGTGGTGGTGAAGTCGATGGCGCGCCCGTCGTTGTGCAGGCTGAACCCCGGCGCGCCCAGCCACCCGCCGATGTAGCGGGCCAGGTACGCGGCCGCCTCGGCGCCGTGCTCGCCGCCCGGCTTGCCGGCGCGCTCCGACGCGGTGCGGTTGTAGTACATCGGGAAGTTGCCCTGCCACGCGGCCAACTGCTGGCTGGCCGAGCGGTACGCGCTGACCACGCCGATGGCGCTCACCCGGCGGGCGCGCGCGTCGCCGGCGTCGTTCCGGCGCTGCAGCTCGGCGCGGCACTCGGCCAGCAGGCCGCGGCAGTCGGCGGCCGCGGCCGAGCGGGCGCGGTGGCCGCCCTCGATGGTCCCCAGCTCCACCCCCGGCACGTCGGCCACGAAGCGGCGGCGCGCGGACGAATTGGCCACGTGGCGGCGATAGACTTCGCGCATGAAGGCCAGCTGCTCGGCCGTCGATCCCGGCCAGCCCAGCCGCTCGGGGGGGAACGGCTCGTCTTCGGCCGCGCTGTCGTCCTCGGTGTCGCGCCCGTCGTCTTCCACCGCCGCCCACGCCTCGGCGCCCGCGCCGGCGCCGCGGAGACGGAGGACCACGGTGTCGCGGTCCATCCGCCCCTCGGGCCCCGCGACGCGGCGGGCGTAGCCGTCGCCGCTGGCGTGGGCGAAGGCGCCGCCCTCCACCACGTGCACGTACAGCCCGCCGCCCCCGCGCGTCTCGGGCGTCAGCCCCTCGTCCGCCAGCGCCTCGCCGGGCACGGCGCCGCGGGGGCCCACCACGGCCAGGTGCGCCGCGCCCTCGCCGGGCGCGGCGCGCACCACCAGGTCGCCGGGGCGCAGCTCGCCGGGATCCACCGGCTCGCCGGGGCCGGCCACCAGCTCGAAGGTGGCCTCGAGGGCGCGGCGGGCGGCGGGGTCGTGGCCGCCCGCGAAGGCGTCGAAGAGCGCGGCGGGGGTGGGCGGCGGGGCGGCGCGATCCAGGTCTTCGCCGGGGCCCGCCGGGCCCAGCACCGCCTCCAGCAGCGCGCCGGAGATGCGGCCGCGCCCGCCCGTCACCCACGCGTCGGCGGCCTCCAGCACTCCCCCGCTCCCGGCCAGCAGCGTGCTCATGGCTGTGCCCTTTCACCGTTCAGGTTGGTCGCGCCCGCGTCCCCGTCTCGAATCCTTGGAACCGGCCCGGTGCCGCCCGATCGCCCTTCACGGGCGGATGCGCTTGATCATCTCGGCGGTGGCGGCGTTCACGCGCGCGTGGCTGGCGGCGCGCGGGCGCGATCCCCCGAAAAAGTGCTCGTGGAACACCATCAGCGCCTTCTCCGTGGGCGCGTCGAACACGCCGGTGCCGGGGCACCAGTAGCCCGTGTCGCGCAGGTCCTGCTGCAGCTCGGCGATCACCCCGGAGGGAATCGCCGGCCGCCGGGCGCCGCCGTACACCTGACTCGCGTCGTTGTCGCCGCGCCGCAGCGCGGGGAGCGCGGGGGTGGCGGCGAAGTAGCCCTGATAGTCGCCGGCCCCCAGCGTCCGCGTGGCGTTCGGGATCAGGCCGATCCCGAGCGCCTCGACCTGCGGCCAGTCGAACTCCACGCCCGGATCGGTCGACTTCCGTCCCAGCTGCCGCGGGGTGGTGGACATGCACCCCTTCGACGGGCAGGTGGCGATGTCGGAGTGCCCCACCACGCTGCGCGCGGCGATGGTCGTAAAGCCGGCGCGGATGCGCTGCAGCAGGTCGAGCACGGCCGTCATCTGCGCGGCCGGATAGGGCCCGGTGGCGTTCACGATCTCGATCCCCACCGAGAACTCGTTCACGCTGTCGCGCCCGCCCCAGTGGCTGGTTCCCGCGTGGAAGGCGGTGTCGCTCTCGTGCACCATCTTCACGATCTGCCCGTCCACGTCCACCACGTAGTGCGCCGAGTTGCCGTGCGCGGCCAGGAAGGTGTTGATGGCGCTGGACGCCTGCGATCCGGCCGTGTGATGCACGACGATCGTGTCGAGCACCGCCGGATCGCCGCGGCGCACGTGCAGGTTGGGCGACTGCATCCACACCGGCTGCACCCGCGCGCGCACCACGCCGCCCACCAGGGTGGCCGTGCCGCCGGTGGTGGCCGCCACGGCGGTCACCCGTTCGCTCACCACCGTCACGTCCACCAGCAGGGACCGCCAGATCCGCCGGGGGCGCGGTGTGGACGAGGCGGTGGCGGGGCCCACCGGCGAGTCGTCCACGATCGGCGCGCTGACGAGCAGCAGGTGCGATCCGTCGGGCACGCCCGCCAGCGAGAGCGTCGCTCGCCCGGTACTTCCCGTGATCGCCGAGGGAGCACCGGGCGTGAAGGGGAGCGTGACCGTGCACCCGTCAATCGCCTCGGAGACGATGCGGGTGCGCACGTCCACGTCCACCGTGTGCGCCGTCTCCACCGGCGGCGCGAACACGCGGGGCACGGCCACGGCGGGGGATGGAGACAGGACCGTCGGCGATCCGCCGGATGCTTCCGCGCCCTCGAACGAGATCGTGATCCCCCGCAGCCGCGGGCGCACCACGACCTGGTCGCGCGGCGAGCGGCCCCGGTCGTCGAGCAGCCGCCGGTGGAAGCCGTTGGCGCGGACGTGGGGGCGCGGGCCCCCCTCGATCACCGCCACGAACCACCCGCCGCACCCGCACTCCGGCACCCCGCCCGCCGCCAGCACGTCCATCCGCGGCGCCGGCGGCGCGGCCAGCACGGCCGCGTGCGCCACCGGCTCGCCGGGCGCGCGGCGCACCAGCAGGTCGCCGGGGCGCGGCTCGAGGGCCGGCGCCGCGCCGGGGAGCGCCACCACGTCGAAGGCCGACGCCAGCGGCCCTCCCCCGCCGCCCAGCAGCGCGTCGAAGAGCGCCGCGGGCGATGGGGGCGCGCCGCCCACGGCCTCGGCCGCGCCGGGAACCCCCGCCAGCGCCGCGCCGATCACCGCGCCCGGCCGCGCCGCCCGCCCCGACACCACGAGCGCCTCCGCCGCGTCGGCGAATGCGTCGGCCGTCATCCCGCCGTCGCCCCATCCCTCGTCGCCCGCGCTCCACGCCGCGGCATCGGCCGGCGCGTAGGCGGCCTCGGACTCGAGGCCGCAGGGGACCGCTTCGTCATGGATCCACACCTCGGCCTCCTCGCGCGTGCGTGGACGGGAGCGCGCGGGAGCGGCCCGCGCGGGACGTGCGCCGGGGCGCAGCGCGCCGTGCTCGCGCGCCGCGCGCACCGCCGCGGCCGAATCCAGGTAGCCGCTGCCGATCCGCGACCGTTCCGCCCGCCGCTCGGGGGGCGCGGGCGCCGTCGTGGTGAGCAGCAGGCGGCGCGTCTCGTGGATCTCCAGGGGGCGCCCCGCGGCCTCGAACATCAGCGCCACGGTGCCGGTCACGTGCGGGGCCGCCATGCTGGTGCCCGACTTGCGCGTGAGCAGCGGCGCCGCGCCCTCGCGCGGCGCCGAGCGCGCGGCCAGGATCGACACGCCGGGCGCCACGAGGTCGGGCTTCTGCCGCCCGTCGCGCGTGGGCCCCGCGCTGCTGAAGCGCCCCAGCTCGCCGGTGGGCGACCCCGCGTCGTACGCGCCCACCGCCAGGGTGTGGAAGGGGCCGCAGATGCTTCCCGTGGTGGTGGCCCGCACCGCCGTGTCGGGGCGGAAGCGCGACTGGCACCCGGCGCAGGCGGCGTCGCGCTCCACCCACGCGTGCCAGCGGCCGTCCACCACGTCTTCCCCGGTGACCGCCACGCGCCAGGTTCCCGCCGGCGCGCGCGCGTCGAGGAAGACGTTCACCAGGTGGTCGAGGTTGTTGGGATCGTTCGCCCGGTGGTAGACGCGGCCGACCACGCGTTGCCCGGCGGAGAGGTCGCGCTGCTCGCCCTGCCGCACCGGGCCCGACCGTGTCCCGTCCGGGGCGACGACCTCGGCGACCAGCCGGTCGCGGGTGGGATACCACAGCTCCAGCTCGTTGGGGGTGACGTCGCCCTCCTCCACCTGCCACTCGAGGGTCTGCGTCTCGCCCGGCCGGAGCTCGCCCGTGGTGTGCGCCGCCGCGTCGTGGTAGTTGCCGGCGGACTGCACGATGGCGCAGCCGGGCTCCGCCAGCGCCGCGTCGAGCCCCTGCTCCACCAGGGTCAGGCCGTCGTGCGGGCCGGCGTGGCGGCCCATGCTCAGGTTGAGCACCCACGGCTTTCCCGCGGCGGTGCGGCGCACGAAGTCCACCGCCTCGAGCAGGGTCACCGAGTCGCCCAGGGTGCCGCTGCCGTCGGCGCCGCTGGTGTCCATGTGCACCAGCACCAGCCCGGCCTCGGGCGCCACGCCCACGGGCCCGCCGCCGCGCCCGTTCCCGGCGGCGATCCCCAGCACGTGCGTCCCGTGCGTGCCGGTGCCGCCCGAGTCGGCGTCGGCCGGGTGGTACCCCAGCGCGGCGTACGGATCGGACGAGCGCAGGGCGCGGTCGATGGCCTCGCGCGTGTGCACCACCCCGTAGCCGTACGGCTGGGGCGGGGCGGCGCCGGGCCGCGAGCGCTGGTCCCACAGCGCGGCCACGCGCGTGCTCCCGTCGGCGTTGCGGAAGTCCGGGTGCGCGAAGTCGAAGCCCCAGTCGCCCACGGCCACGATCGTTCCGCGCCCCGTCTCGGGAACGTCGGGGCGCCGCGGCCCGCCGCCCTCGGCCTCGTCGTCGTCGTCGCCGCCCGTGTCGCGGTGCCGCCGCTCGCGGCGGGGACGCTCCGGGCCCACGGGCGACGCGGCCTTCAGCGAGCCGACGCCCTCCTCCTCGCGCACGCGGGGGATCTGCCCGCGCGGCAGGCGCACCGTGGCGATGTCGCCGAAGCGGGCCACCTGCCGCACGCCGGGCGGCAGCGGCGCGCCGCCCCGCAGCCGGAGGATGGCGGGAACCTCGTCGGTCGCCTCGCCCGCGCGCAGCAGCTCCCACAGCCGTGGATCCATGAGGGACACGGGTTGAGGGTGGAGGAACGCGCGGCGGCGGCCCCGCGGGGGCGCCGCCGCGGCTCAGGCCGGGAAGGATCACCGCCCCGGGACGCGCGCCGCGTCGTCGGCCCGGAGCGGCCCGTAGCGCGCGCGGCCGGCCAGCCGCCGCGCCACGGAAAGGAGCCGGTGCAGCACCCGGCTAAGGAGCCGGATCGGACCCGGCCGCCTTCGCCATCTTCGGCGCGGAAATCTTCTGCGCCGGCTCGGCGGCCAGAACCACGGGGGGGCTTTTGACCTCCTCCAGTCTGGCCACCACCAGCGTCACGTCGGCTCCCGGCGCGGCCTCGCTGAACGGCGCCGGGTCCTGCGCGAGCACCACCTCCAGCGGCTCCGCGCGCGTCCACAGGTCCTGCCGCACGGCGTGGAAGCCGGCCGCCGACACCTGGATCGATGCCTGCTCGAAGGTGGTGAGCGGCGCCACCAGCGGCACCGCGGGCGGGGGTGGCGGCGGCGGCGGCGGCGCCGGGCGGGAGGCCAGCTCGTCGCGCGCCAGCTTCTGCACCAGGATCAGCGACAGGAGCATGTTCTGCTGGGCGACCAGGCTCCCCAGCAGGGCGATGCGGTTGGCGGCCGCCTCGTCGGTCACCCCCTCGTTCTGCGCCACCACCCGGTCCACCAGGAAGTTGTAGAGGTCCATCTCGTTCGCTCCCTCCGGTTGAGATGTCCCCGCGGCTACTTCTTGGTGAGCAGCAGGAGGAAGAGCAGCGAGTTGTCGCCGCCCAGCCCGCCGCCCGAGTCACCGCCGCCGCCCAGGCCGCCCAGCAGCACCAGCGGCAGCAGGAAGTCGTTCTGGTCCACCACCTTCAGCTCGGTGACGCCGTCCGCGGCGAACACCTTGGGCGGCTTGGTCAGCAGCAGCTGCAGCACGGCGAAGTCGCGGGCCTTCTTCGTCTCGTTCTTCAGCTGCGTGCCCTCCTTCTTCCGCTCGGCCACCTCCTTGCGGAGGGCCGTGCCCTGCGCGGCCTGCTCGCTGGAGAGGGTGTTCACGCGGGCGTTCACCGTCTTGATCCCCTCGGAGTTGGCCTTCACGTCGGCGCTCACCCGGGCCAGCGCGGCCTGCAGCTGGGGCTGCGTGACGTACTTGGTGGACCCCGCGGGGGGGCGCGGGCGGTAGTAGCCGCCGCCCCTGCCGGTCTTCACGTTGCGCCGGAAGCGCACGCCCGTGCGGCCGTTGCGCCTGGCCTCGTCGTCGGCCTCGTCGTCCTCGAAGAAGAACGTCTCGTCGTCTTCCAGGTCGAGGGCTTCGATGGCGTCGTAGAGGTCGCTCATGCCGGTCTCCTTTCGGGTTGTGGGTCGTGCCGTGCGCCAGGGGCGCCGGGGCCCCCCGCGTCACCGCGGCGGGTGCCTCCCCGCGGCTGGAGGTGCTTCAACGCGGGCGCCACGTACCGGGCGAACTCGTCGCCGTCGGGCACCATGGTTCCGGGCGTGCCGTGGCCGCCGCACACCGCGCAGCGGGGGTCTTCGCCCCAGCACAGGTAGCAGGCGCCCAGGGCGGCGGCGAGCGCGTCGGAGCGCTCGCGCAGCGCCATCAGCTCGTCGCGCAGCTCGCGCAGCCGGCGGCGCGCGGCGCGCTCGCGGGCACGGGCCTGCGGGTCGGGCGCGGGCGCGGCGGGCTCGTCGTCTTCTTCGTCGGGGGCGTCGTGCCGCTCGATGATCTGGCGGACGATCAGCCCCTTCAGCGGGTCGTCGCCGGCCAGCTGGGCCACCATCTCGTCGGTGCTGGGGAGGGAGCCCGGCTCGGGGCCGCCGGCGGCCAGCTGCAGCAGCAGGCTGTCCAGCGCGCCCGTGTCAGCCGTAGACGGCATCGTACGCTCCTTCCAGGTCGCTCTCGTACAGGTCCTCGAGCTCGGCCTCGTCGTACATCGACTCCAGGTCGTCCTCGCCCCAGTCCTCATCGTCCTCCTGCCAGTCCTCGTCGTCTTCGCCGTAGTCCTCGTCGTCGGCCTCGCCGTACGCCGCTTCCATCGCCTCGGCGCGGGCCAGGTGGTGCAGGAGGGCGGCGGCGCGCTCCTCGGGCACGGCGGGGTCCACCATCGGGGCGCCGCCGGGGCCGGCCAGGTAGGCGGGATAGTCCTCGCCGCTGCCGTTGCCGCCGTCGCCGCCGCCGTCGCCGCCGGGGTCGGCCGCGGGGAGCTCGGCGCCGGCCTGGCCGGCCAGCACCCCGATCAGGTTGGCGAAGGCGCCCACCGGCACCGGCGTGTCGCCCACGGGCACCTCGCCGCGCCCGGCGTTGCCCAGCGCCATGGCCAGCAGCGCCTGCAGCGTCTCGGGGCGGAAGAGCGTCTGCAGCAGCTGGTTGGCGGCCGGCGCGCCGGCGGGCACCGGCGCGGGGGTGGCGGCGGGCACCGCCGGCCGCGCCACGGCGGCCGGAGCCGCGGGACGCGGCGGGGCCGCGATGCGCGGCGCCATCACCTGCTGCGGCCGGGGCTGCACACGCGGGCGGCGGGGCGGCGGGGCCGGGCGGACGCCGCCGGGCTGGGGCTGCACGGCGCCGGCGATGGCGCCGCCGGCCAGCCGCCCGGCCATTCCGCCCAGCGCGGCGCCCGCGGGCCCGCCGAACGCCGTGCCCACCACGGTGCCCACGGCGGGGAGCACCGTGGGAAGCGCGCCGGCGATGCCGCGGCCGATCTGCCCCAGCGTGCTCATGAAGTCTTCGATGTCCTCGGGCGACATCCCGGATCGCACGAGCACCTGCTCGAGCTGCTCGGGGGGGAGGGCGGCATAGTCTTCCGCCAGCACGCCGCGGAGGTTCTCGTACGGGTCGCCTTCGGACCACCTGCCGTAGCTGCCCATGACGCTCTCCTTCCGGGTGGTGGGGGCCTGCCGCGGCACGCCGCTTCCGGCTGCCCCCGGCTCCGTGCGCCCCGCCGCGCTGGGCGGGGAGACGCCGGTGCACGCGCGCAGGTCCGGGCCGCCGCGCGCGCATCCTCGGACGGGCAATGTGGACGCGCGGCTCACCGCCGGCTCACCGGTTCATCACCGTTCCATCACCGCGCGTCGAAATCCGCGATCCGTCATGTCCGCGCGGGCGAGGAATCCGGCGCGGAGCGCGGCGGAGGGCGGGGGGGCGGGGGATGCAAACGCACGAAACCGCCCCTGCGGCGGGCCCGCGGGGCGGTTTCGATTCGACGACGGCGGGAGCGCGGACTCGGCTGATTCTGGCGACGCCCCCCCTTGCGGTGCTCGCTACCGCGCGGCTCCGTCGTACGCGGGGGCGGCGGGGACGAGCTGCTCCACCAGCTCGATCGTACGCGCCAGCTCGCCGCGCGCGGTTTCGAAGTTGATCCACGCGTCGTGCAGCCGCAGCAGCGCCTCGCGCGAGTCGCCGTTCGCGCCGGCGATGGAGATGGGAATGGCTGCCGCGGGCGGAGAGGGTACCGGGCCGCCGGCCAGGGAGCGGAAGAGCGCGGTGGTCTCGGGAGCGGGGTCGACACCCAGCTCCTGGCGCAGCACCTCGCGGCAGCGGCGGTATTGCAGCACGGCCAGCGCGCGGCACCCCGCGGCGGCGTACGCGCGCATCAGCTCGCGGTGGACGTCTTCGCGCAGCGGGTCGCCGCGCAGCATGCGCTCGCCCCACGCGGCGCAGCGCTCCCACTGCCCGCGCTGCGCCAGCGCGCGCATCAGGTGCCACGCGCCGTCGTGGTACAGGTGGCGGAAGCGGTCGCGCTCGCGCTGCGCCCACTCCTGGTACATCCCCTCCAGCAGCTCGCCGGCGTACAGCTCCAGCGCCCGCTCCAGCGCGTCGGCCGCGGCCGGCGTGAGGGCGTGCGGCGGGCACGAGAGCGCGGCGCGCACGCACCCCTCCAGCTCGGTGGCGTCCACGAGGCACGCCTCGCCCCCGTTGAAGGCCACCTCGCCCGAGGGCGCCACCACGATCCAGCTTTCACCCGTGCCGTCCACCGGCCCCAGCGCCCGCCGCAGCCGCCAGAGCGCGGTGGCCAGGCAGGCGCGCGCCCGCTCTTCGGGTGAGTCGCCCCAGAACAGCGCCGCCAGCACATCGCGCGGGTGGCGCCGGTGGCGGTTCAGCACCAGGTACGAGAGCAGCGCCTGCGCCGCACGCGACAGCGGGATCTCGGCCGACCCCAGCTCGCGGGTCACACGGAAGCCTCCGAAGAGGTACACGTGGAGAATCGCCATGTCGGCACGATCGCCAGGGTGGCCGCGGGCAGAAGCCCGGCGCAAGCGACCAGCGGTAGGCCCCCCTGGGGCGCACGTCCCGGGCGGGGCGTGGGGGGCGAAGGGGGGATTCCTGTTCCGCATTCTTCACGCCATCAATGGGTGGCGAAAGGTTTCGAACGCGGACCTGCGACGGGGCGTCGGGACTGGCGGAATTCCGGGGATTTCATGCCTCGGATGGGGCGTGGCATCCGCCCACTTTCCGCCCCACCGCCGGCGGCCATGGGACAAAAAACGGTCCTCCCCCGAGCGCTCGTCATGATTGAATATCAGGGGGATGTCATTCCGGGGGGGCGGCCAGACCGATCCTGCGTCGGATTGCACGGTGCGGCGACGGCCTGCTGACGAGCGCGAACGATCACGATAGGTTCGTGTTGAAGCTCGACGGCGCCGGGATCTCACCACCCTGCCGGAAGACCTGCCATCGACACCCGCCGAAAAGCCGCTCCTGGCCCGAGATCCACGCGAATCCCCTCGTCGCCGGCGGGATGCGCGTGACGATCCCGCATTCCCCGGGAGCGGTGCCCCGCGTGATCTTTTTGGGCGGGAATGGCCACGCCGCCGCCCGGCTCGATGCCGCGCGCGGGGCCCTCGCCGAGCTCGCCGGATCGCGCGCGCGGCCGCCGTTCGAGATTCTCGACGTACCCTACCCGGGCTTCGAGGGGCGCCCGCGCGCGGGCAGCCTCGATGCGTTTCTCGCCGCGGTCGCGGAGCCGATCCGCGCGAGCGACGAGGGCGCCGGTGCCCCGCTCGTCTACGCGACGGGGATCGGCGGTCTCCTTGCGCTCTGCCTCCGCGCGCGCGGCGAGCTCGCCGGGGTCCCGCTCCTGTTGCAGGCGCCCGTGCTCTGGGGCCTCGCGCGCCGCCTGATGCCGCGCATGATGCGGATGGGGCTCGCGCAGGTCGCCCTGCGCCGCGCATTCGCGTCGCCGCTGTTCCAGGCGCGCTTCGCCCGCAAGCACTTCGGGGAGCCGCTTGCTCCAGCCATGCGGGCGCGCTTCTTCGAGGGCTACGCCCGGTGCGGCGCGCTCCCCGATTTCTTCGCGTGGCTCACGCCGGAACTGCTGCGGCGGCTGGAATCGGATTTCGAGGCGCGGCCGGAGGCGCTCCGGCAAATCACCGTCTGGTGGGGCGAGCGCGACACGATCGTGCCCGTGAGGGAGCTCGCGTGGACCGAGGCGGCGCTCGGCGTGACCTGGCCCGTGCGCCTTTTCCCAGCGTGGGGGCACTATCCGATGATCGACGATCCCATGGGCTGGGTGAGGGCTCTCTCCAATGTCGTGGAAACCGCTTCGTAGCTTCCGGGACGCGTCGATCCCGAAGCTCGATAACCTCCGCCGCGCGCAGGCCGCCGGCATCCGCGTCCCCCCGACGTTCTGGGTCCGCGCGGCCGGAGGCGCGTCGGCCGGGGCGCTCCCGCCGGAGATCGCGCGGGGGCCCTTCATCCTCCGTTCGGGGTCGCCCACGGAGGACACTCGCCACACCTCGAACGCGGGGCAGCTCCTCTCGCTCGTCGTGCGCGAGCCCGGCCGCTTCGTGCGATCCCTCGCGGAGGTCGTCGCCGCGCTCCCGAAAGACGCGGCCGGCGCCCCGCTCGGAGCCGTCTTCGCGCAGCCGCTGATCGAGGCTGCCGAAGCGGGCGTCGCGTTCTTCGACGGCTTCTACTACGAGCGTACGATCGCCGCCGGCGGCAACGAGCGCCTCACGTCCGGGCAGGCGCGCGGCGAGGTCACGCGCGGCCACCTCGCGCGCGGCGAGGCGTGGTCCGCGTGGCTGTCGTCGATCTACGAAGTCTTCGGCCGCGAGGCGCGCGGCGGCACCGAGGGCATCGACATCGAGTTCGCGCGCGACGAGGCCGGCTGGGTGCTCCTCCAGGTGCGCCCGGCGCTCTTCCCGATCACGCGCAACGAGACGCTGAGCCTCGCCAACCACAAGGAGGTCCTCGGCGACCCGCCGAGCCCGTGGATCGCCTCGGTGCTGGGCGCCTCGGGGCGCGAGGTCCTGTCGTTCTTCAGCGAGGTCGACCCGGCCGTCGCGCCGTGGCGCGACGCGTACGCGGTGGAAATCGGTGAGCGGGCGTGGATGAACTTCTCGTTCTTCTTCCGTCTCATGGACCACTGGGGCCTCCCGCGCGCCTTCGTGACGGAGGGCGTGGGCGGCGAAGGCGGGCTCGCCGAAGACCGGCGGGTGATCGCGCGGCGGTTTCTGCGCAAGGCGCCGAGGCTCCTGCTCCTCCAGTGGAAGTGCCTCCGCGCGGTGGCGGGCATCCGCCGCGCGCTCGCCGGGCTCGACCGGCGGATCGACGCGGCCGTATCGCTCCCGGATCTCTTCGCCGTCACCGTGTACGCGATGACGCTGGCGATCCGGACGAACTTCGCCATCAACAGCGTGCTGTCGGGCGCCACGCGCGTCCGCAGGGCGCTCGGAGTCCGCGGCGCGGCGCGCGTGGTCACGCAGGAGATGATGGAGCGATACGGCGCGCTCGCCTCGCTCCGGGCGGAGGCGCGCGAGGCCGGGCTCGACGCGTGGCTCGCCGAGTTCGGGCATCGCGGGCCGCTGGAGAGCGATCCGGCGCGGCCGCGCTTCGCCGAGATGCGCGAGGTGCTGCTGCGCGACCTCGCGGCGAGCGGCGAGGTGCCGGACGGGGATCTCCGTGCTAGGGAGAAGGCGGGCGCCCCCGCTCCCCCTGCGCGCGGCGGGCATCGGATCGTGCGGCCCCTGTACTGGATGGACGAGCGGCGCGAGTGGTTCCGGGACGAGCTCATGCGCCGCTGGCAGCGCCTCCGGGCGCGAATGCTGGAAGAAGGGCGCCGCCTCGAGTCAGCGGGAGCGATCGACGCGCCCGAAGACGTGTTCCTGCTCCGCGGCGCGGACCTCGCGCCCGGAGCCGACCTCCGCGCGGCTGCCCTCGCCGGTCG
Source organism: Longimicrobium sp. (assembly GCA_036377595.1). NCBI lineage: Bacteria > Pseudomonadati > Gemmatimonadota > Longimicrobiia > Longimicrobiales > Longimicrobiaceae > Longimicrobium > Longimicrobium sp. Next base: position 19,046 of record DASUYB010000110.1, read on the forward strand.
CGGGCGCATCGAGCGGGCGCGCCGGATGGACGTCCCGCTGACCGCGTCGCGCGAGCAGATCGAGCGGGCGTGCGCGGACGCCGAGCAGGCCGAGGCGAAGGCCACGGGCCGCCAGGTCTTTCCCGGCATCGCGCTCGCTCCGGTGGTCGTCGAAGGACGCGCGGTGAAGGCGGACGACCTCACCTCGCTGCTGATGAACTCCGCGGACGGCTCTCCGGGTCAGCCGCCGCTGCTGGGTCCCGACGCGATCCTCGTCGTCCCGGCGCTGGAGCCCTCGTGGGCCGTGGTGTTTCCGCGCGTCCTGGGCGTGGTGGCCGAGATCGGGGGCGAGCTGAGCCATGCGTCGATCCTGCTGCGCGAGGCGGGCCGCCCGGCGGTCGTCAACTGCGCGGGCATCTTCCGCGAGGTCCGCACGGGCGACCGCCTGCGCGTCGATGGCCTGCGCGCGCTCGTCGAGATTCTCCGCGACTGAGCGACGCATCAATCGAAACCTCCTCCCCGGCGACGATCTCCGGGAGGAGGTTTTTCGCTCGGTATCGATACCGTGTCGATTTCCGCTGGGCTCGTTCGACGCATCGATGAAGCAGCAGACATCGACCCTGGCCTGAGAGGCCTTATGAGCAGGAAGCTGATCGTCTCCGAGTTCGTGACCCTGGACGGCGTGATGCAGGCGCCCGGCGGCAAGGACGAGGACCGGGACGGAGGATTCGAGCACGGCGGATTGACGCTCCCCTTCTGGCACGACAACATCGGGAAGACCTTCGTCGAGCTGATGCAGGGGTGCGACGCGTTCCTCCTGGGCCGCCGCACGTATGTCACCCACGCCGAGGCGTTCGAGCCCCTACCGGCCGGCGATTTCTTCGGCGACCTGATGAACGCCCCGAAGAAGTACGTCGTCTCCAGCACGCTCGAGCAGCCCATCTGGCGCGACACTACCATCATCCGCGACAACGTGATCGAGTCGGTGCGCGCGCTGAAGGAGCAGCCCGGCGGCAACATCCTCACCGACGGCAGCAGCCAGCTCGTGCACGCGCTGCTGGAGCACGGCCTGGTCGACGAGCTGCACCTGCTCGTCTATCCCATCACGCTCGGCAGCGGCAAGCGGGTGCTGCCGGACGGCCTCAACACGACGTTCGAGCTGCTCTCCGCGACGCCGTATCCGACCGGCGTGGTCGGCCTGCACTACGCCGCGCGGCGGTAACGCATGCCGTATCCACGGAGCGACAGGGGGATACGGAGATTCGGGGAGATCGACTGCTCTCTGATACCGGATTCCAGGATCAACTGTGCATTGGACGAAGGAATGTCATTCCGAAGGCGCTGCGCCGCCCTGTCCTCCGTGCCAAAGCCGTGGCGCCTGAGGAATCTGTGGCCGGCTCCCGAGCCACAGGCCGTCTGTTGCTCGGACGCATGCCACAGATTCCTCGGGCGCCGCTTGGCATCAGCGCGATTGGAGGTTCGGAGCAGCGGCGCCGCTCGGAATGACAT
>DASUYB010000111.1 GCA_036377595.1 Longimicrobium sp.
TCCTCTTTTGCAGTTCTCCCCTCCCCTGCGAAGCGGGGGAGGGGCCGGGGGAGGGGGCCATCCGCGGCCGCGCCGGGCCTCCCCGCTCGCGCCGAAGCCTCTCCCCGCGCTGAGGTCTCCCCCTTCTACTGCAGTTCGGGAGAAGGGGGTCGGGGGGATGAGGGGGCCTACTCCGGCGGCGGCACGCTGGTCGGCGGCGGGGGCGGCGGAGGCGGCGGCACCGGGCGCGGGTTCGGCTGCGCGGGCTGGCCGGGCGGCGGTGCGCCCGGCGGCGGCGAGGGCGGCCGCTCGCCGGACGGGGTGACCGTCGGGCGCTCGCCGGGCGGCGTCACCACGCCGGGCGGGGCGGCGGGCGGCGCAGGCGGCGCGGGGAGCGCGCGCGCCGTGTCCGTGGCGGTGGTGTCCGCGCGCGGGCGCCGCGGCCGGCCGAACAGCTGGTACAGGACGCGGCCGCCCACCTCCACCGTTCCCGAGTGCGCCGCGAACCCGCTTCCCGCGAAGGCGTTGCGGTACTGGAGCGAGAACTCGATCGGGATCGGCGTCTTCCCCTCCAGGAACGCCTGGATGGTGCTGTACGCCGCGCCCAGCCCCACGTAGTGCGCCGTCCACGCCTCCGTCGTCTCCACCGGCCCCAGCAGCACCTCGCCCAGCTCGTCCTGCGCGGTGTACGTGGTCGCCCCGCCGTGCTCGAACGCGTACGCCGCGGCGAAGCTCATCTCCCGCGTCAGCCGGTAGCGCGGCGTGAGCGAGGCCCGGAAGCGCGCGCCCGGCTCGCGGCGGAGCGTGCGCAGCGGCGTGGCGCTGTCGCTGGGGAACGGGCGGTCGGCCGAAAAGGGGCGGCGCAGCACGTCGGCCGGCAGCAGCTGCGTGTAGCCGGCCGACGCGGTGACCCAGAACTTCCGCGCCAGGAACCAGTCGTTGTGCAGGTCGGCCGAGACGCCGAAATGCCCCTGGTCGCGCGGCAGCTGCAGCAGGAAGAAGGTGTCGGCGCGCGACGCCGTGGGAAGCCGCACGCTCACCGCCAGCGTGGAGCGGAACCCCTTCGGATTCGCCGTGTCGGCGACGGGATAGCCGCGCACCCCGTTCACCAGCTGGATGCGCGCGCCCACTTCGATGTCACCCAGGTGGAACGGCGTGGCGGCGGAGATCGATGCCAGCGCCGCGCGCTCCTCGGCGTCGAGCTCCCCGGCCAGCGCCTCGATCCCCAGCAGCTCGGTCAGGTTCACCGCGCGCGCCGGCAGCTGCAGCGAGTCGCCGTCGGTGAGCGCCCGCACCCGCCGCTGCAGCTCCTCCGCCGCCGGCGTTCCCGTCACGGGAAGGAACGCCGAGTTGCCCAGCGCGGCGTACGTCGCGGAGATCTGCGAGAGCACCGCCGCGTTGGCCGTGGCGGCGGGGTTGATCCCCACGTTGCCGCCGGTCAGGAACAGCGCGGAGACGGAGGTGGCGTTGCGCTCCATCGGCACCGTCACCCCCACCATGATGCGGCTGGACAGGCCGTACGAGAGGGTGAACGGTGCGCGGCGGAAGTCGCCCGCCAGCCGCGCGTCCACCGTGCCGCCCGTCACCGCGTCGGGGGTGACGGGGTTCTGCACGTCGCCCGCGGTGCCGGTGAAGAAGCCGGAAAGCGCCGTCTGCAGCGGGGGCACGATCGGCGCGAACAGCCGCTCCGCCAGCGGCTGCAGCTGGGCCGAGAAGGTGGCGCCGAACGGCTCGCTGCCGCCGTCGCCGAAGCGCGAGTTGAACTGCGTGTAGAACCCCGCGCCGCGCAGCTCCACGTATCCGCGCGGAAGTACGCGCGCGTCCTCGCCCTGGGCGCGGGCGCGTGCGGGAAAGGCTGCGGCCAGGAGCAGGAGCGCGCCGGCGGCGGTGCGGAATGGTGTCGTCAAGGCGGGGCGGGGTGCGTGTCGTCCGCCCGCCGGCCGCGGGCGCGAGAGCGTGGGACGCTAGCGCGGCGCGGGGGCCGTGTCAACGCGCGCGGAGGGCGCCTCACGGGCCGCTAATCCGCGGTTTGGACCGCTCCGAGGGGTTGACCCATGGGGGTGGAAGGGATACATTTGCGGTTCCGAAACGCGGGCATAGCTCAGTTGGTAGAGCGCAACCTTGCCAAGGTTGAGGTCGCCGGTTCGAGCCCGGTTGCCCGCTCTGTAGCGCCCGCTGCCGTCAGCGCAGCATCCCGGCGCCGTAGCCAAGTGGTAAGGCAGAGGACTGCAAATCCTCCACCCCCGGTTCGAATCCGGGCGGCGCCTCTCGCAGGGAGTGCCCGGGTCCGTCCGGACGGCCCGGAGCGGTTGACAAAAGCAGGTCGAGCCGGTATTTTTAGAGGCTCTTGCAGCGCCACGCCCCGTTCGTCTAGTGGCCTAGGACAACGCCCTCTCACGGCGTAAACAGGGGTTCGATTCCCCTACGGGGTACTTGAGAAATCTGGGGGAAAAAGGGTCAGGGCCCCGCAGGCAGCAGCCCACCCCTCGGCGCGGGCGCGGTGCAAACCGGCCCGCGATAACGGTCGATTAGCTCAGCTGGTTAGAGCGCTCGCCTCACATGCGAGAGGTCCGGGGTTCGAGTCCCTGATCGACCACTCAACCGAAGCCCCGCCGCGATTCATTCGCGGCGGGGCTTTTTGCGTGTGGGCACCAATGAAAACAATAGGCTCACGCAGAGTTAGCAGAGTCAGCAGATGGACCGCAGCCGTTATCTCTGCTGACTCTGCTAACTCTGCGTGAGATCAAGTCTTTTTCAGGATCTGGTAGGCCACGCCAGTGGTGCCGAACGCCCCACGGATGCGATCCGCGGAGGGCGGTTGCGTTCAGGATCGAGGCTGGTCACGGGGCGCGGACGGCCTCGTGCGGCTCGCCGTCGCGCTGGGTGAAGGTGAACTTCGTCGCGCGGCCGTCCACCACGGTGAAGGCGAGGGTCATCGGCACGCCCTCGGGGACGAAGACGTTGTCGCCCTGGTACATCAGGCGCTTCACCTCCGTCGGGTTGTCGGACGGCTGCCCCTTCAGCACGCCGTCTTCCTCGAAGATGCGCAGCGTCACCTTCTCCCCGTCGGGGCGGCTGACGTCGTAGGTGCCGACGTACGCCTGGCGCTGCTCGGCGGTGAGCGGCAGGTCCTTCGGCGCGGCGGCCTGCGCGGGCGGGGCGGGGGTCTGCTGCGCCGCGGCGCGCGCGGGCAGCGCCAGCGCGAGCACGGCCGCGGCTGTGATGGCCAGGCGCGCCGCGGTGAATCGAGCCTTCATGGCGATCCTCGAGTGTGAGTTCCGACGACGGGACTGGAGACTCTACGATGCTCGGCCCCGGTGGTTTCCGCCATGCCCCGGGTCGTCGGCCGCGCCCTCCTGGGACACGAGATGGGCGGAGCATTGGCGCGATCGGCGCTTGCCCATAGTTTTGGAAGCGGTGCCCCGCCTCGGTTCGCCGTGTGTTCGCTGAGGGTGATCTTCATGCCGCTCGTCACCTGCCCCGACTGCGAAAAGCGCCACTCCGACGCCGCGCCCGCGTGCCCGGAGTGTGGCCGGCCGAACGCACTCGCCGCGGCTCCGGCGCTCGCGCCTGCGTTGCCCGACGCCGGGCACGCACAGGCGGCGGTCGCGCCGCGGCTGGCGTGTCCGCGGTGCGGGAGCACGGAGGTGCGCAAGCTGTCGCTGGTCTACCGCGAGGGAACGACGCGGATCACGGCCGGCGCCGATGTCGTCGCCTCGTCGCGGTCGCTGCTCTCGCTGGGCGCGGCACCACCGGCGATGAGGGACTCCGCCGCGGCGGCCGAGGTGGCCGGCGGCGTGGCCGCTGTCGCCCTGCTCCTCGTCAGCGCGAGCGTCGGCAGCCCGGGCGTGACCGCGATCGCCCTGGTCGTCATCCTCCTCCTCCTCGTGGCCGTGGCTTCCGTGGCGGTTTCGGAGTCGACGTGGAACCGGCATGTCTACCCGGGGCTGCTCGAGGAGTGGGACTCGACCTTCCTCTGCACCCGGTGCGACAACCGCTTCATCCCGTGACGCGTACGCCCGGATTGCCGTAACCGCTTTCACGGTATTAAGATTCGTCACGCGTCGGCACCGCCCTCCCGCCGGCGCGGGCACCCGCCACCCTGCGACCTTCCCCGCCTGACGTGAAGATCCGCACCCTGGCAGCCACGCTCTCGCTCGCGGCCGCGCTCGCGCCGCGCGCGCAGGCGCAGACGCCCGCCCCGGCACAGCCCGCGGCGCCGGCCCCCGCGACGCCCGCGCCGGTGTCGGCGCTGCGCATCGACATCAACATCCCCGAGAACCGGCTGCGGCTGTACGACGGCGACAGCATCATCAGGATCTACCGCGTCTCCGTCGGGATGCCGGGGCACGACACGCCCGACGGGCAGTTCACCATCGCCCAGGCGGAGTGGAACCCGTGGTGGCGGCCGCCGCCGGGGCGCGCGTGGGCGCGCGACGATCACGTCACCCCGCCGGGGCCGAACAACCCGATGGGGCGGGTGAAGCTCTTCTTCGCGCCGCTGTACTACATCCACGGCTCGCCGCACGTGCGCGACATCGGCACGCCGGCGTCGCACGGGTGCATCCGCATGATGAACCCGGACGTGATCGAGCTGGCGCGCATCATCCACGCGCGCAACGGCGGGACGGTGGGCGCGCAGGAGATCACGCGGCTGCTGGCGCGCCCCGGCCAGACGCGCTGGGCGCGCATCGCCACGCCGGTGCCGCTGGTGATCCGCTACGACCCCATCATCGTCCGCGACGGCGAGCTGCGCATCTACCGCGACATCTACGACCGCAACCGCATCCACACCGAGGGCGTGATCCAGGCGCTGCTCGCCGCGGGCTACGACGCGTCGAGCATCGACCGCGACGCGGTGCGCCAGGTGCTTGCGCAGGCGGCCGCCAGCCGGACGATGTTCAAGGTGCCGCTGGCCGAGGCGTTCGCCGGCCTCCGCCCCGCCGGAGAGCCGGTCGCGGCCGGGCGATAAGATTTCGGGAGAGGGTGATTCGCCGCGGGGCGGGCCTCAGGGTCCGCCCCGCGGTTGTTTGTGGGTGGGTGCGATGCGTTTGGGGGATACTCGCGACGATGCGAGTGAACTCGCGGCTACGACGACACACAGTCCGCCTTCGCGGACTCGTAGCGTGGTCACGATCGCGGCGATTCGACGAAACCGGTGCGCCGCGAAGATCGTACCGGATTTCGTCCTGTTGCTGGTTCGTCCATCACCCCCGGCGAATCTTCCGATGTCACGCTTTAAACTCATGCATCTTGGCGGCTTAGCCGCAGCTGCGATCTGCTCGTCGCCCCTTCTCGCGCAGGCGCCGGTGGACGGCGTCTGGCGGACGGAGGGGTACGGGATGGGCGTGCGCATCGCCGGCGACTCGCTGCGCACCTACGAGATCACGTCGGTCAGCTGCCTCCCCGGCTTCGGCGCGCACCGCACCGGCGGGAGCGCGGACGAGCCCGTCTTCACCCTCGACGACGCGCCGTTCACCTTCTCGCTGCGCCCCGGTCCCGGCGGCGAGCGGCGCCTGCACATCGACGGCGCCGCGTCGGAGCGGGTTATGCGCCGCGCCGACGCGCTCCCCGCGCGCTGCGGCCAGCCGCCGGCGAAGGACGCGGCGGCCGTGTTCGACGTCTTCTGGCAGACCTTCCGCGAGCACTATCCCTTCTTCGCCGACAGGGGCGTGGACTGGGAGGCCGTGCGCCGCACCTACGCCCCGCGCGCGGCCTCGGCGTCGCCGCAGGAGCTGTTCGGCATCCTGAGGGAGATCCTGGCCAGCCTGCGCGACGCGCACACCTTCCTCGTCGCGCCGGATCTGCACATGGGCTTCAGCGGCAGCCGCGAGGACCCGTATCCCGTGGGCGATTCGGGACGCGCGCGCATCCGCGAGATCGTCGACACGCGCTACCTGCGCGCGGCGCCGCACGCCTTCGCCAACGGGCAGATCCACTTCGGGATGCTCCCCGATTCCATCGCCTACCTGCGCATCGGCTCGTTCTTCGGCTACGTGCGCGAAGGCGGTTACGCGAGCTGGGAGAACGCGCTGAACGCGGCGCTCGACACCGTCTTCGCCGACACGCGCGGGTGGCGCGGGGTGGTGATCGACGTGCGCGTGAACGGCGGCGGCGCCGACCCGCTGGGGCTGGCCATCGCGTCGCGGCTGGCGACGGAGCCGTACACGGCGTACGCGAAGGTGGCCCGCAGCGACCCCGACGACCCGGCGAAGCGGACGGCGCCGCAGCCCAGCGTCGTCCGCCCCGGCGCGCGGCCGGGGTGGCGCGGGCCCGTCGTGGAGCTGACCAGCCGCTACAGCGTGAGCGCCGCCGAGACGTTCACCCAGGCGCTGATGGGCCGCCGCCCCGCCGTCGAGCGCGTGGGCGAGAACACGCAGGGCGTCTTCTCCGACGTGCTCGGGCGCACCCTGCCGAACGGGTGGCGCTTCGGCCTCCCGAACGAGCTGTTCCTCACCGACGACGGGAAGAGCTTCGACGGGCCGGGGATTCCGGCCACCGTAGCCGTCCCCACCTTCACCCGCGACGACCTCCGCGCCGGCCGCGACCCCGGCCTGGAGCGCGCGATGGAGATCCTGAAGGCGCAGCACCAGGGGACAGAACGATGATCAACCGTCAGAAGTAGGTCAGGAAGAGAAAGAGCAGGCGCCGCGGACCCGGACAGGTCCGCCCGCCGGCGTGGGAAGAATGGATCACTCCCGTGCGGATTCTCTGCTAGGGTGAGACGATCCGCTCCGCGACGGCGATCCGCCTGCCGTTGACCACCAGTGTCCCGTTCCCCAAGAATCCGAGACGGTGGTAGGTGCTGTCGACGGGGATCCAGCCTATCTCCCGCTTCGCGTCGAGGTCGACGATGGAGACGTGCCCCGCGCCACTCTCGTGGTACATCACACCGAAGCGCCGCTCATCCGCGCTCCACGCGACGGCCTTGATGTCGTTGGCGAAGTCTCCCCCGGAGTGCTGCGTCACCTTGACCCGCGCGACCTTGCCGCCCGCCCGGTCGTAAACCGTCAGCCGTCCGCGCCCCACCTCCGGCTCCTCACGGATGGAGAATCCCCCCGACGGAGAGACGAAGACTCGGTGCCCCTCGGGATCGCGGGATACCGAGGGGGTGCTCGCGCGGCTGACGGTCGCCCGGTGGTGCGGCACCACGCCGCGAGGCAGTTCCTTCAGTCCCTCCCAGTGACCCTCGCGGGGGACTTGCTCGAGGTAGCGGTGGAACGCGGCTCGCGCGTTGCGGTCGGCGGTCACCACGAGGATGTCGAAGGCGCGGCTCCCTTCGTCCTCGGCGCCGATCTGGACCGGCGCGTTCCACACACCGTCGGCCTGCACGGTCGCGGCGCCTCGCTGCGGGAAGTAGCTCTCGAGATCGGGGATGTACACGACCACCCACACGGAGTCGCGGCCCCGAAGTCCCCGGGAGGTCCCGCGGATCATCTCCCGCATCTCCACCTGCGCACTGTCGCGAGGGTAGGTGATGCGCAGCTCGGTGGCAGGGGTGCCGCGGCCGAACACGGCCACGCCGCCGCCGACCACCGCCATCAGGAGCAGGAGCGCGAAGATCGCCAGCTTGGGGACGGATGGGCGGCCGGGGCGTGGCGTCGGCGGCACACCGCCCGTGCGCTCGCGGCGGCTCTGGAGGACGTGCTTGATCAGCTCGGCCGTGGACTGAATGACGATGCCGCCGAGGCCGATCAGTGCGACGATGACGGGCTGCGAAAGGTGAACCATCATCAGTGCCTCCCTGCGAATGGAGATTCTGGAGGGTTACGTCACCGGGTCGCTGCTGGAGAGAGGGTAGAGGCCGATCGCGAAAGGGATGCGCATGCCGAACGGGCGCCCTCGCCTCGACGAGGGCGCCGCCAGTCCGCACGATAGTGCCGCCGGGGTGCGGCTACAAGGCGCCTGATCCTGCGTCGCGGACGGTAAGGCGCTCTCCCCTCTCGAAGGCGGTTCACCGCAATGAATCTCTGCCGGAATGCCGTTTGCGCCGCCTGTCAGGCGTCGATGCACATCGGTCAGGGGAATGAGGGGACAGGGAGATCGTATCCGGGCGCATGCCGCCGCTCCGCTCGAGCGGCTCCTCTCGCCGCGCGAGCACGCGGCGGCGATGGAGCTGGTGCGGCGCGTGCGCGTGGCGGTGCCGGCGGAGCTGTGGCGCGCGTTCCTCTTCGGCTCCCGCGCGCGCGGCGATGGGCGGCCGGACTCGGACCTCGACGTGCTCCTCGTCTTCCGCGCGCTGCCGCCGGAACGCGAGCCGCAGGCCGGCATCGCCGAGTGGATCGCCGACGAGGTGGCGGAGGATACCGGTGTCCCCGTCACCGTCTGGTCCGTCTCGCTGGTCGACCTGGAGCGAGGCCGCCGCACGCCCATGCTGGTCGACGCGCTCGACGACGGCATCCCCCTGTGGCCGCCGGACGCGCCGCCGGTGGGGATCGGCTACACGCCCGACGACGCGCTCTTCGGCGCGTCCGCGCTGCTCGACCGCGTCGAAGAGGGAAGCGAGGAGGTCGCCGAAGCCTGCGACGCGGGGGAGCCGCAGGTCGCCGCGCGGCGCATCCGCGACGACCTGGTGCGGATGTGCACGGCCGCCCTGCTGCTCGACGGCGTCACGCGCCCGCGCCGCGCGGAGGCGGTCGCCGCGTTCGCCGCGCGGCACCGCCCGCCGCCGGAGGTGGAGCCCGTGCTGCGCTGGGCCGCGGCGTCCTTTGGCCCCCACGGCCGCGACGGGGATGGTCCCGTCTCCCCACCGCCCGGCGGGCTCGGCGCCGCGGCCCGCGCGGTGGAAGCACTGCGCGCGCTGGTGATTGCGCTCGGCCGCGAGTTGCGCGACGCCGTGGAGGGCTGACAAAGAGGCAGATCCGAGGCTCGGTTGGGGCGCTTCGCGCCGGGCCCCTCATCCCCCCAACCCTCTTCTCCCCAACTGCAGGGAGAAGGGGGAAAACAGCGGAGCCGGATCGCGTTAAGCCGTTGTCGCAGTTACCTCTCCCAGCAGTTTGGGAGAGGTCGAAAATCGGGTCGAGGTGTGACGTTCGTTCGTCACGCCGCGGCCCGATTTTGGGGTGAGGGCCGGGGCGCGGGACTTGCACGTTTCCGTCCGCGACCCACGTCCGCGATTTCCCTGAATCCGGCTGACTGCCGACACCCAGGATGAAGCTTTTCCAGACGGACATGCGCCAGCGGCGCGTGCATGTGCTGGCGTTCGTCATCACCTTCGTGGTGAGCGTGCTGCTGACCGCGTTCTTCTCCACGCAGGTGGTGGCGGGCCGCACCTACGAGGCGAAGGCGCGCGAGAACCGCCTGCGCCCCATCGTCATCCCCGCGCCGCGCGGCACCATCCTGGACCGCAATGGCGAGGTGGTGGCCACCAGCATCACCTCGTACACGGTGCAGCTCCTCCCCGGCGACAGCCTGGTGATCCTGCAGACGCTGAGGGACCTGGCGCCGTTCGTGGGGCTGGCGGGGAGCGACATCGACCGGCTGATGGCGGCGCGCAACCGCCGCCCGCACGACCTGCTGGAGGTGACCAACCGCGCCACCTACTCGCAGGCCGCCGCCATCGAGGAGCGCCGCGCCGCGTTCCCCAACCTGATGGTGGTGGAGCGCCCGATGCGCTACTACCCGGCCGGCGCGGCCATCGGGCACGTGGCGGGCTACGTCACCGAGATCACCCGCGAGCAGCTGAACTCGCGCCGCTACCGCGAGGCGGGGTACAAGCAGGGGCAGCTGATCGGCCAGTTCGGGATCGAGAAGGAGTACGAGAGCACGCTGCGCGGCATCGACGGCGCGCGCTACGTGGAGGTGGACGCGAAGGGGCGCGTGGTGAACCCCCGCGCCTCCATCCCCGCGCTCGATCCCGAGCCCGGCAGGCCGCTGCGGCTGACGCTGGACGTGCGGCTGCAGGAGTACATCCACCAGATCTTCCCCGACACCATGAAGGGCGCCGTGGTGGCCATGATGCCGTCCACCGGCGAGATCCTGGCGATGTACAGCCATCCCACCTTCGACCCCAACGCGTTCGTGGGACGCATCCCGCCGGACCTGTGGCGGGCGCTGAACACCGATCCCAACAAGCCGCTGCTGAACCGGACGATCACCGCCATCTATCCTCCCGCCTCGACCTTCAAGACGGCCACGGCGGTGATGGGTGTGCGGCTGGGGATCCTCAACAAGGACACGCGGATGCCCATCCCCTGCACCGGGGGGATGGCGTACGCGGGGCGCTACTCGCGGTGCTGGTACCACGCGGGGCACGGCTACCTGGACCTGGCGCACGCGATCGAGAAGTCGTGCAACGTCTACTTCTACCAGGTGGGGATCCGCATCGGGCTCGACAACCTGGCCAAGCTGGGCACCCGCATCGGCTTCGGCCACCGCACCGGGGTGGACCTGCCGGCGGAGGTCAGCCCCACCTTCCCGACCAGCTCGGCGTGGTACAAGCCCCACTTCGGCGTCCCCGCGCAGCCGTCGGACGTGATGTACCTGGCCATCGGGCAGGGGCCCAACTCGCAGACGGTGCTGAACATGGCGAGCTTCTACGCCGCCATCGCGGGGAACGGGCGCGGGGTGCCGCCTCACCTGGTGGACATCGACTCGCTGAAGAACCGCAAGCCGAACATCGACACGGGGCTGACGCCGGAGCAGCTCACCAACATCTGGGCGGGGCTGCAGCTGGTGACGGAGGAGGACGGCACGGCGGTGCAGTCGTCGCTGGCGCGCTACAAGCTGTACGGGAAGACGGGGACGGCGCAGAACCCGCAGGGCCCCGACCACGGGTGGTTCGTGGGCTTCGCGGGGATCCCGAACGGGGCGCCGGAGATCGTGGTGGCGGTGATCGTGGAGCACGGGCTGCACGGCGACGCTGCGGCGCCGCTGGCCTCGAAGATCGCCAACTTCTACCTGGACCGCCGCCACGGGCACCCGTTCGACCCGATCCCCACCTGGGGCGAGCGGATCCGCGCCGGCAAGGTGGGCGGCTTCGACCCGGCCGGCCGCATCCTGGTTCCCGCCGCGATGGCGACGGCCTCGAACGCCGGCAAGCAGCGCGAGGAGCGGCCCGGGTCGCGCAGCTGACGAGTGCGTGAGTGCGGAAGTGCGTGAGTGCGGAAGTGCGTGAGTGCGTTGGTTCGGGCGAGAGCGACGTCGGCGCGGAACCGACGCACCTCCGCACTCATGCACTTACGCACTTCTGTCCCTTCGCTTGACGCGTCCGGCGCCGATCCCCCAAGTTGTCACGCTTCTCCCGCCCGGGCAGCGGCTCGCGCGGGCCACCGATTTTGGCAAGAGGCATGGCGAATCGAACGCCGACGAAGCGGGCGGCCGCGGCCATCCCCCACGGGCTGGAGCGCGCGCAGCTGCTGGAGATGTACCGGCTGGTGCGGCTCACCCGCGCGCTCGAGGAGAAGCTGGAGCTGCTCTTCAAGCAGTCGAAGGTGGTGGGCGGCCTGTTCCGCTCGCTGGGGCAGGAGGGCGAGTCCGTCGCCAGCGCCTACGCGCTGCGCCGGCGCGACGACGGCACCGGCGACGTCCTCTCCCCGCTGATCCGCAACCTGGGGTCGATGCTGACCATCGGCGCGCGCCCCGACGAGGTGGTGCGCCAGTACATGGCCAAGGGCGACAGCCCCGCGCGCGGCAAGGAGCTGAACATCCACTTCACCGACTTCGACCGGGGGTTCATCGGGCAGATCAGCCCGCTGGGCGACCTGGTGCCGGTGATGGCGGGCGTCGCGCTCACCTTCAGGCAGCGCGGCGAGGACCGCGTCGGGATGGTCTACATCGGCGACGGGGCGACGTCGACCGGCGCGTTCCACGAGGGGATCAACTTCGCCGCCGTGCAGAAGCTGCCGCTCGTCGTCGTCGTCGAGAACAACGGCTGGGCGTACTCCACCCCCACGCGCATGCAGACCGCGGCCAGGTCGTTCGCGGCCAAGGCGGCGGGCTACGGCGCGGCGGCCGAGCAGGTGGACGGCAACGACATGCTGGCCGTCTACGGCGTGGCGAAGAAGGCGGTGGATCGCGCGCGCGCCGGCGGCGGGGTGACGCTGATCGAGGTGCAGACCTACCGCCGCAAGGGGCACGCGCAGCACGACGCGCAGACGTACATGGACCCGGCGGAGATCGAGCACTGGGCCACGACCAACGATCCCGTCGACCGCTACGTGGCGGCGCTCACGCAGAACGGCTGGGCGAGCACGAAGGAGCTGGCGGCGATCGACGCGGAGATCGACCGCGAGCTGGACGAGATGATCGCGCAGGCGGAAACGTCGCCGCTGCCGGACGCCGAGGAGGCGCGCACCGACGTGACGGGGGACGGACCCGTCGCCGCGCCCTGGTACCGGCTGTCCCCACCCGACCCCGTGAAGGCCTGAATGGCGACCGCACTTGAGAGCAAGCCCGAGCACGTCCGCCTGACCGAGCAGGGAAAGCCCGTCACCCTGCTCGAGGCCATCCGCGAGGGGCTGTGGGAGGAGATGGAGCGCGACGAGCGCGTGTTCCTGATGGGCGAGGACATCGGCGTCTACGGCGGCGCCTTCAAGGTCACCGAGGGGATGCTGGACGCCTTCGGAAGCCTGCGCGTGGTCGACACGCCGATCAGCGAGATCGGCTTCACCGGCGCGGCGGCCGGCGCGGCGCACATGGGGATGCGCCCGGTGGTGGAGATGCAGTTCATCGACTTCATCGCCTGCGCCTACGACATGATCACCAACTACGTCGCCACCAGCCGCTACCGTGGGTCGGGCGCGGTGCCGATGGTGATCCGCGGGCCCAGCGGCGGCTACGTGCGCGGCGGGCCCTTCCACTCGCAGAACCCCGAGGCGGCCTTCTTCCACACCCCCGGCCTGAAGATCGTCTACCCGGCGACGGCGTACGACGCGAAGGGGCTGATCAAGGCCGCCATCCGCGACGACGACCCGGTGCTCTTCTTCGAGCACAAGTGGCTCTACCGCCGTCCCCAGCTGCGCGAGGTGCTGCCGAAGGAGGACTACGTGGTTCCCATCGGCAAGGCGCGCACGCACCGCGAGGGGAAGGACCTGACGATCGTGACCTATGCGGCGCTGGTGCACAAGAGCGCCGAGGCGGCCGAGGTGCTGGAGAAGGAAGACGGGCTGGACGTGGAGATCATCGACCTGCGCACGATTTTGCCGCTGGACGACGAGGCGATCGTGGCGAGCGTGAAGAAGACGAACCGCCTGCTGATCGTGCACGAGGACACGCGCACGGGCGGGATCGCGGGCGAGATCGCCATGCGGGTGAGCGAGAAGGCGTTCGAGTGGCTGGACGCGCCGATCCAGCGGGTGACGGCCATCGACGCGCCGATCCCCTACTCGCCGCCGCTGGAGGACTACTTCCTGCCGCAGACCGACGACATCGTGAAGGCGGCGCGCTGGCTGGCGAAGTACTGAACTGATAGTCCCAAGTCCTGAGTCCCAAGTGGTCAACTCAGGGACTTGGCTCTGCGACTCAGGACCTAGGACTTAGGACTTAGGACTCAGGACTTCCGTTCCGACCTACATCCGAAACGAGAGCCGAATCATGGCCCGAGTCGAAGTGCCGATGCCCCAGATGGGCGAGTCGATCGCCGAGGGGACCGTCTCCGTCTGGCGGAAGAAGGTGGGCGACCGCGTGGAGCGCGACGAGCCCATCATGGAGATCTCCACCGACAAGGTCGACGCCGAGATCCCCTCGCCCGTGGCCGGCGTGCTGGCCGAGATCGTGGTGAACGAGGGGCAGACGGTGGAGGTGGGCACCGTGGTGGCCTTCATCGAGACCGAGGCCGGCGCCATGGCCGCCGCCCCCGCCGCCGCGCCGAGCGACCCGGCAGCCGCCGTCCCCGGCGAGCAGCCGACCACGCTCCCCGAGGCGGCCGTGGGCGCGCCCGAGGCGCGCGAGGTGGCCAATGCCGGCGGCGCGCCCGCGAAGGTGGCCGCGTCGGCCGGGCAGTCGGCGCAGGCGGGCGGCGGCGCGTCGCCCAACGGCGGCCCGCAGACGGCGGAGGAGCGGCTGCGCACCCGGTCGACGCCGCTGGTGCGCAAGATCGCCGCGGAGCACGGGGTGGAGGTCTCGGCGGTGCAGGGGACCGGGCGCGCGGGGCGGGTGACCAAGGAGGACATCCTCCGCTACGTCGAGGAGCAGAAGGCCGCGCCGGCCGTCGTCGGCGTCTCCGCCGGGACGGGCACGCCGACCCAGCGCCCGGCCGCGCCCGCGCGCACCGGCGGCGGCGAGGGGCCGTTCGACTGGGACGAGTTCTACTCGCACGTCCATCACCCCGAGGTCAAGGCGGGGCCGGACGACCGGGTCGAATCCGCGGACCGCATCACGCAGATCATCGCGCAGAACATGGTGCTGTCGCGCCGGGTGTCGGCGCACGTGCACTCGTACTTCGAGGTCGACTACACGCGCATCGACCACGTGCGGAAGAAGAACCGCGCCACGTGGGAGCAGCAGGGCGTCAAGATCACCTACACCCACTTCATCGCGTGGGCAGTGGCGCGGGCGCTGCGCGAGCACCCGAAGATCAACGCCAGCTACTCGAACGACCAGGTCATCTACCGCGCCGACGTGAACCTCGGCATCGCGGTGGCCATGGACAACGGGCTGATCGTGCCCGTGGTCAAGGGCGCGGACGAGCTCTCTCTCGTGGGCCTGGCCAAGCGGGTGAACGACATCGCCACGCGCGCGCGCAACCGGCAGCTGAAGCCCGAGGAGATCCAGGGCGGCACCTTCACCATCACCAACCCGGGGATCTTCGGGACCACGATCGGCTTCCCCATCATCAACCAGCCGCAGGTGGCCATCCTGGGCGTGGGCGGGGTGGAGATGCGCCCGGCGGTGATCAGCGACGAGTACGGCAACCACGCCATCGTCCCCCGCAAGCGCGGCTACATCTCCCTCGGCTACGACCACCGCCTGGTGAACGGCGCCGACGGCGACCAGTTCCTGGCCCGCGTCAAGCAGCTGATGGAGACCTTCCCCGAGACGGCGTGATCGCTTTCGGAGATGGAGATCGCGGCGGCTCCGGGCTTCGGCCCGGAGCCGTCTGCTTTTGAGCGGACTCCGCCATGGAGCCGGGCGGTTGAAACCGCGGCAACAACCACACGAAGTCCGCCTTCGCGGACTACATGCCTCGGTTCGGACCCATGCTTCGGCGCTCGCGACGGGTACAGGAGCGATGTTCCTGCACGTGACCAGGCCGCGTGCTTCGATGCCTCGTTGGCACGAAAGCCTGTAGTCCGCGAAGGCGGACTTCGTGTCGTTGTTGCAGCGAATTCATTCGCCCTCCCCACACCGGTGCCGGCACATACTTTTCATCCGCGCATCCGGCCGATCGCCTTGCGCGCATGGGATGGCTCGTTTATGCTCCGTCCGGTGTACTCCTTCCCGACACGCTCGTCATCTCCCTCATTCCCACGAAACACCCATGTACGAGCAGCCGAGTTACGGACAGCAGCAGAATTACGGCTACGCGGCCCCGCGGCCCGTGGCCGAGATCGACAGCGCGCGGCGGGCGCAGTTCGTCACGCGCACCTACGCGCACCTGCTGGGCGCCATCGTCCTGTTCACCCTGGTCGAGGTGGCGCTCTTCAAGTCGGGCGTGGCCTACCCCATGGCGCAGGCGATGCTCGGCACCAGCTGGCTGCTGGTCCTGGGTGGCTTCATGGTGGCCGGGTGGCTCTTCACCGGGATCGCCGCGCGGGCCACGGGGAAGGGCGCGCAGTACGGCGCGCTGGCCGGCTACGTGCTGGCCGAGGCCATCATCTTCGTGCCGCTGCTGGTGATCGCGGAGCTCAGCGCGCCGGGCGCCATCGCCAGCGCGGCGGTGCTGACGCTGGTGGGCTTCGGCGCGCTGACGGGGATCGCGATGAGCACCGGCAAGGACTTCACCTTCATGGGCGGGATGCTGCGCTGGATCGGCGTGTCGGCGCTGCTGCTGATCGCGGGGAGCGTGATCTTCGGCTTCCAGCTGGGGATGCTCTTCTCGTTCGCGATGGTGGTGTTCGCGGGCGCCACCATCCTCTACAGCACCAGCAAGATCCTGCGCACCTACCCGGAAGACCGCTACGTCTCCGCCGCGCTGGAGCTGTTCGCGTCAGTGGCGCTGATGTTCTGGTACATCCTGCGCATCTTCTCGCGCCGGTAGACCGTCGTCTCCACGCGAAGGAGCGGGGCCCGGGGTTGCGCCCGGGCCCCGCTCTTTCTTGATTTCCACGCATGAGCACCATCATCACCGAATCCGCGGCCCCGGCGCGCCCGCTCGACGTGCGGCGGCTGGGGCTGATCTCGTACGGCGACGCGCTGGCGCTGCAGGCCGACCTCGTGGCCCGGCGCCGCGCGGGCGAGGTCCCCGACACGCTGCTGCTGCTGGAGCACCCGCACGTCATCACCCTGGGCAGCGGCGCGCACGAGGAGAACGTGCTGGTGACGCCCGAGGAGCGGGCGGAGCGGGGGATCGAGCTGTTCGAGACCGGCCGCGGCGGCGACGTGACCTACCACGGCCCCGGCCAGCTGGTCGGCTACCCGATCCTGGACCTGAAGCCCGACCGCCAGGACCTCCATCGCTATCTCCGCGACCTGGAGGAGGTGCTGATCGGCGTGCTGGGCGAGTTCGGGCTCGAGGGCGGGCGGAAGGAGGGGCTGACGGGCGTGTGGGTGGGCGACCGGAAGGTGGCGGCCATCGGCGTGCGCGTGTCCAGCGGATGGATCACCAGCCACGGCTTCGCGCTGAACGTCTCGACCGACCTCAGCTTCTTCGGCGCGATCATCCCCTGCGGCATCCGCGACCACGGCGTGGGCTCCATCTCCGGCGAGCTCGGCCGCGACGTCGCGCTGGCCGAGGCGGAGGCGGCCGTCGTCCGGCAGATGGCGCGCGTCTTCGGCCACATCGCATCCGAATAACAGAGAAAGAAAGTCTCACGCAGAGTCAGCAGGGTCAGCAGTTGAACTGCAGCTGTTCAACTGCTGACCCTGCTGACTCTGCGT
>DASUYB010000112.1 GCA_036377595.1 Longimicrobium sp.
CCTGTTGCTGAGTCAATGCACATCGAAAATCCGTGTACAACAGAAAATCGGTGAATCCAGTGTTTTGAGCGCGAAAAACCCAGGATTGGCGCCAATCCTGGGTCTCGCATGTAGCCGGAACTGTCGAACGCCTGCGCAGAGCAGCAGAGGCAGCAGAGAACTCATCTCCGCTGCCTCTGCTGCTCTGCGTGAGCCTTCTTTTCCTTGAGACAATATCAGACGGCGATTTCCTGCCGGCCGCCCGTGCGCAGGTACTCGGCGAAGGCGTGGGGGAGCGTGCTCGCGCGGATCGCCTCCATCGCCTGCTCGACGTCGTACTCCACGCGGACGAACTCGACCTCGGACGAGCCGTCTTCCACGTCGAGCAGGACGTAGCCGGCGCGCCAGTCGCCGTCCTTGGGGCGGCCGACTGAGCCGGTGTTCACCAGGCGGATGCCGTCGACCACGCGCGTCCACGGCTTGTGCGTGTGGCCGAAGCAGATCACGTCGCCGGGGCGGGCGCCCGCGTGCGCGGCCATCTTCCGCGCGAAGGCGTCGTCGCGGTCCTCCGTCCAGTAGAGCGTGTTCAGCGTGGGCGTGCCGTGGACCAGGACGACGCGCGGCCCCGGCGCGTGCCCGCCACCCGGCCGCACGTCGATGCGGAAGGGGAGGGTACCCAGGAACGCGCGCGTCTCCTCGCTCACCTGGGCGCGCGTCCAGGCGTAGCTCTCGTGCGACTGCGCCTCCTGCACGGGATCCTCGTAGCGGCACCCGCAGTGCGGTGCGCCCGCGGCCACCGTCGAGTCGTAGTTCCCCGCCACGCCCGCGATCTCCGCCGCGCGGATGCGGGCCACCACCTCGTTCGGCCACGGCGCGTACCCCACCAGGTCGCCGAGGTGGTAGACCGCATCCACGTCCGCACGACCGCCGATGTCGGCCAGGACGGCGTCGAGCGCGGGGAGATTGGCGTGGACGTCGGAGATCAGGGCGTAGCGCACGGGGTCTCGCGCAGGCGCAGGACCATCACCGCGGCGGTCGAGGGGCAGACGGAGGCGAACTGCAGCGATCCGCGCACCGCCTCGGGCACCTCGGCGCGCTCCACGGGAGCGAACCCGAGCCTGGGGAAATATCCCGCCGCCGTGTTGGTCATCAGGTAGACCTCGCACAGCCCGCGCGCATCGGCCCAGGCCAGCCGCTCGCGGGTGAGCGCCGCGCCCAGCCCGCGCCCCTGCCACTCCGGGTCGACGGCCACGGAGCGCAGCAGCCCCGCATCTCCATACACCTCCACCCCGGCCGCGCCGACAACGCGCCCGCCCGACTCGGCCACGGCGTATGCATCGCCGAACTGCTCGTCGAGCCCGTCCGGTGGCAGGCTCGTGCGCCGCAGCAGGGCATCGACGACGTCGTAGTCGTCAGGCCCCGCGGGGCGGATCGTGTAGTCGGTCATGATTGATTCTCCCGTTCGGAACGGCGGATATCCCACAGGCGGGTAAACCCGCGGCTCGAACATTGGGAAGCCTGCTGCGCAGGCTGTGCGGAGGCGGCTTCCGAGCGAATCCCCGGCGCCTCCGCGAGGGCCTTAT
Organism: Longimicrobium sp.; assembly: GCA_036377595.1. Lineage (NCBI taxonomy): Bacteria > Pseudomonadati > Gemmatimonadota > Longimicrobiia > Longimicrobiales > Longimicrobiaceae > Longimicrobium > Longimicrobium sp. Next base: position 1,563 of record DASUYB010000112.1, read on the forward strand.
CTCCTGAAGCCCGCGCAGTTTGCGGGCTTTCCAACGTTCCAGACGCGGGTTTCCCCGCCCGTCTCCGGCTCGATCACCCGCAGCAGCCCGGCGCGCAGCAGGCCGCCTCGCCCGCCGACGTACCCGCGGCGACGAGCGCCGGCTTGCGCGCGCGGACGAAGGCGCTGGCCACGCGGCCGTCCACCGCCTCGGCCACCGCGGCGACGTCCACCCCGGCGCCCTCGAGGAAGGCGCGCGCGTCGTCGATACTGTAGACGCGCGTGGGCTCGATGTCGACCTCCTCGAATCCCGTCTCCTCCAGCAGGCGCCGGAACTCGCCCTCCTCCAGCGCGCCGGCCACGCACCCCACCCACAGCTCCATGCTGCGCCGCACCTCCGCCGGTACCTCGCCGCGCACGACCACGTCGCTCACCGCGAAGCGGCCGCCGGGCTTCAGCACGCGGAACGCCTCGGCCAGCACGCGCCGCTTGTCGCCGCTGAGGTTGATCACGCAGTTGGAGATGATCACGTCCACCGAGTCGTCGGGGAGCGGGATCTCCTCGATGTGCCCCTTCAGGAACTCGACGTTCTCCACCCCCGCCCGGCGCTGGTTCTCGCGCGCCAGCGCCAGCATCTCGTCAGTCATGTCGAGCCCGTACGCCTTCCCCGTGGGCCCCACGCGCCGCGCGGAGAGGAGGACGTCGATCCCGCCGCCCGAGCCCAGGTCCAGCACCGTCTCGCCCTCGCCGAGCTCCGCCAGCGCCGTGGGGTTGCCGCAGCCGAGCGATGCCAGAACCGCCTCGGCGGGGATGCCGGTGGTCTCGCCGTCGCTGTACAGGTCGCGCGTGATCGGGTCGTCGCCCCCGCACGAGGCCGACGCGCCGCAGCAGCCGTTCGCCTCGCCCGCCATCACCCGCAGCGCGGCCTGCCCGTAGCGCTGGCGCACCGTCTCGCGGATCGTCTCGTTCGCTCCCATCACTCACCTCCCCGTTTGGCTCGCATCAATTTATGTTGATGCGAGAGATGAAAAAAAGGGGGATGCGGCCCTCAGCGGCAGCATCCCTCGGACGATGACCACGCCTCCTCGCTCGGCAGCAGCGACTGCGCCGTGGCGGAGATCTCCTCCAGCGCGCCGGGCACCAGAGAGTAGTACACCCAGCGCCCCGCGCGGCGGTCGGAGACCAGCCCCGCCTCGCGCAGCGTGCGCAGGTGGAACGACAGCCGCGACTGCGCGGCGTCGAGCGCGCCGGTCAGCTCGCAGACGCAGCGCTCGCCTCGCGACAGCATGCGCACGATCTCCAGCCGCGTCTCGTCGCTGAGCGCGTGGAAGAGGCGGGCGGTCCGGGCCAGGTCGGCGGGCGTCGTCGTGATCATGAGATCAACATAACTAGTTTTGTTGATGTGTCAACTGGTCCCAAGGCACGGAGCAGTTTGGAAAAGCCTTGTAGATCTGCGACGCTGTGAGCCACGGTGGGCGTGGAGATTGCGGCGGACCCCGCCCCACCCGGGATTGGACAAAATGCGCCCGGGAACGCCCCATCCCCGAACGGAGGGAGTACGATGACGCTCACTCGCACCCTGCCGGTGGCCGCGCTGGCCGCCGTGCTGGCTCTGGCCGCGCAGCAGGCCGGCGCGCAGGTCACCACCACCACCACCCCGCGGGACACCACGCCCGCCGTCCAGCAGCAGCCGGTGACCACCCCGACGCAGGACCAGAACGCCACCACCACCCCGACGCCGACGACGACCGACCGGGCGGTGACGACCCCGCCGACCACGACCAACCAGAGCAACATGGCTGGTCAGAACAACCTGAACACCACCACCAACCAGGACCTGAACACCAACAACGGCGTGAGCGCCGGCAGCGGCTCGATGAACCCGCCGGCGATGTCGACCACCAACGCCTGCAACAACAGCAACGCGCTCGACCGGCCGGACTGCTCCACCGGGCTGGTGCGGCCCAGCAGCGATATGAACGCCACCGGCCGGACCCGGATGCGTGTCGGCAAGGACAACATGGACAACATGAACCATGACGACATGAACAACAACACGACCACGACGACGCCGGCACCCACGACGCCCGCGCCGACGACTCCGCCGGCGCCCACGACGCCGCTCTGATCCACCGCAGGAGCGAACGCACGGGCTGCCGCGGTGGAAGCTCCGCCGCGGCAGCCGTTCGCTTCGACGGGCCCGAGATCTATGATGCGCAGCATGCCCCGAATCCTCGTCTCCGCCGCCGCCCTCGCGCTGGGCGTCCTCGCCGCGTCCGCGCGGGCGCAGCAGCCCGCGACGTCCACGCGTGTCGGTTCGGCAACCGCGTCCGCGGCGGCGCCATCGGCCCCCGCGCGCCCCGCTGGCGACAGCGCGCGCAGCGACTGGCGGACCGGGCTGGTGCGCGATCCTCCCGCGCCGACGGTGGAGGACGCGGCGATGCGGCGTGCGGCGTTCCGCGCGGGCGGCCGGCGCGTGGTGATCTCGCTGGCCGAGCGGCGGCTGTGGTACATGGACGGGGGAGACACCGTCTACACCGCGCCCGTGGCGGTGGGGAAGGGGACGCGGCTGGAGTACGGGTCGCGCGCGTGGCGATTCGCCACACCGCGGGGCGTGCGGCGGGTGGAGGACAAGCGCCCGAACCCGGTGTGGACGCCGCCCGACTGGCACTACGCCGAGATCGCGCGCGACAGCGGGTGGGCGCTGCGGCGGCTGGAGCGCGGCGCGCCCGTGCGCCTGGCCGACGGCGGTCGCCTGCTGGTGCGCGGCGACCGCGTGATCTACCAGCCCGCGGCCGGCGGGGAGGAGATCATCCCCGAGGACGAGGAGATCATCTTCGACCGCACCATCTTCGTGCCCCCGATGGACACGCGGAACCGGCGCATCGAGGGCGAGCTGGGGGCCTATGCGCTGAGCATGGGCGGGGGATACCTGCTGCACGGCACGCCGCACAAGGACTCGATCGGCCAGGCCGCCACGCACGGCTGCATCCGCCTGGGCGACGAGGCGATCGAGTACCTCTTCCGCACCGTGTCGATCGGGACGCCGGTGTACATCTTCTGAGAAGAAGAGGATCACGCGGAGGCGCGGAGGACGCGGAGAACTCACCCCGGCGATGAGTTCTCCGCTGTTCTCCGCGCCTCCGCGTGAGACTTTGTAGTTCAGGATCCCGGGTCCTGCGCCTCCGCCTCCTGGCTGCGCCAGAGCGCGCGGAAGCGGCCGGCGGGGCGAGCCATCAGCTCCGCCCAGGCGCCGGACTCGACCAGGCGGCCGGCCTCCATCACGTGGATCGCGTCGGCGTCGCGGACACTGGACAGGCGGTGGGTGATCAGCAGGATGGTGACCCGCCCCTGCAGCGCGGCGATGGCGTCGCGGATGCGGCGCTCGTTCTCGGTGTCGAGCGCGCTGGTGGCCTCGTCGAGGATGAGCAGCGCGGGGCGGCGCAGGAGCGCGCGGGCCAGCGCCAGCCGCTGCCGCTCGCCGCCGGACAGGCGCACGCCGCGGTCGCCGATCACCGTCTCCATTCCCTGCGGCAGCGCGGCGACGAAGCCGTCCGCCGCAGCCTGCCGCAGCGCCTCGCGCAGCTCCTCTTCGGCCGCGTCCGGGTGCGCCCAGAGCAGGTTCTGGCGGACGGTGTCGTGGAAGAGCACGGTGTCCTGCGCCACGTACCCGATCCCCTCGCGCCACCCCCGCATCCATCCCTCGTCCAGCACCCGCTCGTCGACGACGACGCGGCCGGACGCGGGCGGGACGAGCCCCATCACCAGGTCGGCCACCGTCGTCTTCCCCGAGCCGCTGGGCCCCACGATGGCGGTCGTGCGCCGCGCGGGGATCCACAGGTCCACCCCCGAGACGGCGTCGCGCCCCACCGCGGGGTAGGCGAAGGTGACGCCCTCGAAGCGGATCCCTTCGGCCAGCGTGTGCACGGGCACGCCGGCGGAGAGGCGCTCGCGCTCCGCCTCCAGCGCGGCGATGCGGCGCGTGACGAGCTCGTACGAGGGGAGGTCGTGCACCAGCATCTGGTGCTGCTGCTGCAGGTTCTGCAGCCGGGGGACGAGGCGGAAGAAGATGAAGGCCAGCACCAGCGTGGCCGTTCCGGGGAGCTCCAGCAGCGCCACGGAGACCCAGGTCACGAGCCCCAGCAGCAGCGCCGAGCCCACGGTGAATAGCGCGCGCGAGTCCGCATACAGGCGGCTGGCGCGCTGCTGCACGTCGGCCGCGTGCTGCGCGGCGGCACCGAAGAGGGCCACGTTGCGCTCCTCGGCGCCGTAGCTCTTCACCGTCTTCATGCTCTGCAGGTGCTCGGTCGCCGCCGCCGTCATCTCGCCGTGCGCGCGCGACAGCCCCTCGCCCTGGCGGCGCACGGAGCGCGAGTAGCCGCGCAGCGCCGCCATCAGCAGCACCCCCGACGCCGCGGCCACCAGCGACGCGCCCGCGGAGACGCGCAGCGCCAGCGCGAAGTACGCGAGCGAGACCAGCGCGTAGGTGGCGATGGAGAGGAGGTACGAGGCCGCGTGCGCCGCCCGGTCGCATTCCAGCGTGAGCGCCTGCAGCAGGTCCGACGAGCGCGTGCGGGTGAAGTGCAGCCAGCGCGCTCCGGCAACGGCCGCGTACAGCCGGCGGCGGATGCGGAGCGCCACCTCCAGCTCCAGCCGCAGCGCCGCCAGCCCTTGCGCGCGGTAGGTCAGCGCCTGCGCGGTGGTGACGGCGACGAAGAGGGCCAGCACGGGGAGGAGCGTCGGCCGCAGCCCGAAGAACGCCAGCGCGCGGTGCGCCACCCGGGCGATCCCCGCCGCCGAGCCGGCGGGCGCGGGAAGGCCGACGGCGGTGAGCAGTGGCACCAGCATCACCACGCCCGCGGCCTCGAAGGCGGCGGAGGCCAGCGACAGCGCCAGCGCGCCCGCGGTGCCCCGCGGGTCCAGCCGCCAGAGCTCGGCCGCCAGCGCGCGCACCCTTCCGGCCGGCGGCGGCCCGGGCTCGGCGCTCATCCGCCGCGCCTCGCGTGGCGCAGCAGGAGCCGCACCGGCCGCAGCACGCGGTAGAGGGGAAAGAGCGCGTCGGGGAGACGGGCCCAGCGCCAGTCCTCCGGCGACGGGCCGAAGAGCCAGCGTCCCACGTATCGCGCCCGGTCCGCCGCGTCGTCGCGCGCGCGGAGGTTGAAGCGCAGGTTCGCCACCGTCTCCTCGCCCTCCGCCCCATCGTCGAGCATCCGCCGCTCCGCCTCGTCGACGAGCTCGGGGAGATGCGCGTCGGCTTCGATCTCCCGCGCCACCGCGGGCGGCAACGGCGCGTCCACCAGGCGCCGCGCGAGCGCGAGCCCGAGCAGGGTCGTGCGCCGCGCGCGCACCTCCGCCGCGCGCGCGAGCACGGCCGCCGGGTCGGTCCCGCCGCGAAGGAGTGCGGCGAGCGCGGCCAGCCACTCCAGCCGCTTCCAGCGATGCTTCGCCCCGTGCACGCAGGCCACCAGCACGGCATCCTCGTCGGCCAGCGTCCGCACGGGCGCGCCGCCGACGGGGACGGATTGGGCGCGCCGCATCAGCATCTCCGTCTCGATCGGCATGCAGAAGCGCTCCGACGACACACGCGCGTGCAGCTCCACCAGGCGTCCGGTGTCGCGATGGAGAAGCTGGTAGTCCCCATCGACGCGCCGGAAGTAGCGCTCCTGCGCGGGGGTGAGGTCGAGCGCCGGCTCGTATCCGGCCGCCGCGAGCACCTCCAGCGCGCGGGGGACGTCGCCGGGAAGGACGAGGAGATCGAGGTCGATGAAGCCACGGAGCGCGAGATCGCCGTACGCCTGCACGGCCAGCGCGGGTCCCTTGTACGCCAGCGCGGGAACGCCCGCGTCCTCCAGTGCTGCCGACAGCCGCCGCAGCTCCGCGGCCAGCGAGAGCGCGCGATGCACCTCCGCGCGGTTGCGGGCGCGCAGCTCCGCCATCGCCTCCGCGGGGAGCGGCGCGTCGGCCAGGTAGCGGTAGAGCAGCGGGATCATCCGGTGGCGAGCGGCGAGGTCGAACAGCCGCGGCCAGTCGATCTCCGTCGCGGCGAGTGCGTCCACCTCGCGCGGGTCGGCCAGCGCGGCGGCGCGAAGGAGCACGCCGCGCGCGGTGAGCGCCAATGGCGCCACGTCTATGCCCGTCCGCTCGTCGATCGCCATCACTCCGCGAACTGCTCGGAGAAGGTGCCCACGCGCGCCAGCGCCGCCTCCCAGCTCTCGAATCGCCCCGGGAAGCGCTCCATCACCGCGCGCGCGATCTCGCCCGTGCTCGCGCCGCCGTCCATGGCCGCGAGGATGAACGCGCCGATCTCGCCATCGCCGTGCAGGTGCGGGACGAAGGAATCGGCGCGCTTACGCAGCCGGTCGAGCGAGGGCGTGCTGGCGAAGAAGGTCGACTGGCGGAAGGAGAGCGGGGGCTGGCCCTCCCGCTGTATCTCCGTGTTCCAGAACCACATGTACTCGCCGCCCAGGTGGCGCGCCTGCAGCTCGGCGCGCACGCGCTCGCCCTCCGCCAGGACGACGGGCTCGGGGAAGGGGAAGAACGCCGTCTGGTAGATGCTGGTGTTCCCCGGCCCCGAGTCGAAGCCGATCCCGTCCGCCAGTTCGGCGCGGAACCACACGCCCAGCCCGTGCGCTGTCCCCGCGCGCGCGGCCGTCCATTCCGCGCCGCCGGCGACGTCCGCGCTGGTGATCGAACGGTAGTCCATCCTCGCCCACTCGCGCGCCTCGCCCAGCATCTGCGCGGGGTCGAAGGTGCTGCGCAGCCACTGGTTTACCGCCAACCGCCGCGCCGCGCCCAGGGTGATCCCCATCACCTCCGCCGGCCCGGCGAGGTCGTTCCAGAGCTCCTCCGCTTCCAGCGGCGCGGCCATGAGAACGTCCATCCGCGGCACGAGCGCGCCACCGGGCGCCAGCAATCGGGTCCGCGCGTCCGCCATCGTCCCCACGATCTCCTGGAACGGGGGGAGGATGCCACGCAGGTCGGAGACGATCACGTCGGCGCGCTCCGGAAGGGTCACGCGCGTGGAGACGTCCTGGATGAACTCCACGCGGTCCGCCACGCCGTTCTCCGCCGCCAACTCGCGCGCAACGCGGACGAGGTCGGTCGGGTCGATGCCGTATACCTTCCGCGCGCCCAGCTTCGCCGCGAGGAGCGCGAAGAACCCCGTCCCCGTGCCGATGTCGAGCACCACGGAGCCGGGGCGGACGAGCGCCTCGAGCGCGCGGCAGTACGGCTCCAGGCGCGTGCGGTCCGCCAGCATGCGGCCATAGCTGACGATGCTGTACGTCGTCTCAGCCATCCCCACCACCCGCGTGAGTCCCCGCCGCGCGCGCCTCCAGCAGCGCGCAGAGCTCGCCCAGCCGCGCCGGATCCGCGTGCGCCACCGCGCGGAACACGGGCACCTCGCGCGCCAGCCGCGCGTACAGCGCCAGGTCGCGCGCCTGCGCGGCGAGATCGGGGAGCCATCCCATGTACGTGTTGGCGACGAGGGTGAGCACCGCATCCGCCGGCCGCATCGGCTCGAGCCGCGGCGCGTACTCCGTCTCCCGTCCCCCCAGCACCGCGATTGCGGCGACGGGGAGCGCGCCGGCGTGGAAGGCGTCGCCGCCCTCCGCGAGGTCGAGGTAGCGCTTGTCCCAGTTGGGCGTGAGCGGGGGGAGGCGGGACTCGTCGCCATACAGCGCGCGCACGGCGTCGGGCCACAGGCGCAGGTGCGGATACGCCGCGCGCACGGCGATGCGATCCGAAGACGCCTCCAGCGCGGCGACGTCGTCCGCCAGGACTTTCCCCCCCCGCGCCGCGAACGCCGCCGCGGTGGTCGACTTTCCCGCGCCCGCCGGGCCGCACACCAGCAGCGCCCCGGCTTCCGTGGCGATGGCGCTCGCGTGTACGCAGGCCGCGCCGCGCAGCCGGAGGACGAGGCCGCAGACGGGGCCGAGGAGGTAGGTGCAGGCGTCTTCCAGCGTCAGCGGCGCCTGCCAGGTGCAGCCGACCTGCGTCCCTTTCGCGTCGACGGTGAACTCGGTGTCGTCCGCATAGCGCAGGCGCAGCCATCCCCCGTCCGCGCTGCGGAAGGCGGCCATGGTCGGCTCGCCCTGCGCCGTCTCGCGGTCCGCCACGTACCAGGGGGTGGAGATGGACGACGGGTCGGCGGGGTGCGCGCCGATGGACAGGCGCAGCTCCGCCGGGCCCGCGTCCGGCTCGGCGCGCAGCCCCGGGAGCGGGTGATCGGATTCGGCGGACAGCCCGTAGAGATGGTAGCGCAAGCGGATGGGAAAGCGGCGGCGGGGAGAGGGCCGTCGCGGGCGACGGGGCGGCGTCAGGTCATCGAGGCGGAGCCGGTACCCTTGTCGTTCATGTTGGTGGTCACGCTCGACTGCGTAACCACCGCTGCGTCGCCGTACACCTTGAGCGCGGGCCTGGCGTAGCCCGCCTTCGCTTCGTCCGGCATCCGTTCCTCGCAGGGTGGGGAGATCACTTCGAGCCAGGCGAGCGCAGCCAGAGCGAGAGCGCCAGCGGCCGCAGCTGCGTCCACAGCGGCGCGTCGTCCGCCGGCCCGCGCCCGCCGACGGTGCGCGACACCTGCGCGGGGTCGACGTACGCCTCGACCTCCGGGCCCAGCGTGCGGCCGCCGAGCCACGCGTCGCCGTCCCGCTCGTGCCGCGCCAGGAGCGGGTCGCCGGGGAGGGGAGACTTGGGGCGGCGGAGGACGGGATCCGGCAGCAGCCCCTTCATCCCCACTCGCAGCAAACCCTTGTCATTATACCACTGTGCGGGGGGAACGGAAAGCAGGAACCGAACGAGCCGCACGTCGAAGAACGGGTGCCGCTGCTCCAGCGGAACGCCGGTGAAGCCGGGGTCCTGGTAGGCGAAGAGGTAGGGCCAGAGCGGCGCCACCAGCTGGTCGTACGCTTCCGGCCGGGTGGGATGCTCCGGCGGCATGGCCGCGTTCTGCGCCGCCACCCGCTCCTCGATCGCCACGCGGCGCGCGAAGTCCCCATCGAGCCACGTCGGCACCTCCACCGCGGACTGCAGCCGCGCGCCGCGCGTTCGGCGCCACGTGCGGATGCCGGGGCGGGGGATACGGCGGTGCAGCCACGCGTACTCGCCCGCCTCCCACGCGGCGCGCAGCAGGTGCCCGGTCATGGCCAGGCGCGCCAGGCGCGAGCGGGTCTCGCGCAGCACCGCGTCGCCGCCGAAGCCGGTCAGCAGCACGGGCGCGTGGGCCCGCGCGAGGTCCCACTGGTCCGCCTCGATGGCCATCAGCGCGCTGTCCACCGGCTC